>NZ_JBEXPT010000009.1:0-108433 GCF_040612195.1 Streptomyces sp. NPDC006450
CCGCGCGCGGGCCCGTCGGCCCTCCCCCCCCCCCCCCCCGGGGGGGGGGCGGGCCGGGCCCCCCTCGGCCCGCCCCCCCCCCCCCCACGCGTCCGCACGGTGTCGGCCCGACCCACTTCGACAGCGGCCATGGGACCGCCCGTTTGCGAGCCGGCGTAGTGGCACCGGGATGCCCGCTCGGGGTCGGGGCGGCCTTCCCGCCGAAGGTGAGGGGTCGGGGTGGAGGGCTACTTTTCGAGACCACCCGCGAGGGTGGAGACGAGGCCGCCCTGCGACGTCACGTCGCCGAGTTCGCCTGTTGCGAGAGCATCAGTGGGCAGGCCCGCCCCCAGGTCCTCAACGCTGGGCACAGCGCCCAGCGGGCTGTCAGCCGCCTGCGCCACACCGGTAACGGACAGGGCAGCACCAGCGAGGGCCACCGCGGCAACGACACGCTTCATTGTGTTCATGCCCTGCCAACGCCCCCAGCCCCATACAGTCACGCACAACACCGCCTCACCCCGCCCCAACTCCAAGACTGACGTGCACCATCGCCTGGGTGGGGCGTCCAACTGATGGAACCGGCTTGCCGTGTGGCACGACACCGACACGCCATCACGTGATCAGACCCGACTCCCCCACCTCACAGGGCTGTGGCCTCCGCTTCGCGGGCGGTTTCCTGCACCAGGCCAGCAGCCGGGACGTCGGACGCGGTGTGCAGCGGATTTGCCCCCGCCCTCAGGTAGGAGAACCGCCGGCACATCGGGCTCGGGCTGCGGCAGCGGAAGCGGCTGACACTCCGACTGGTCCTGGAGCTTGGGTACCACCAGGGCCTCGGCCCCTTGGTGGGGCTCGGACGTGGTTTACGTACGGAGCCCGCCCAGACCCAGGGGTGGTATCTGCCCCCGGGAGCGTGACGACGTTGCCGGGCCATGTCGCGTAAGTGCGTGCACGAGCACAGCAGGGGCAAACGCGTATACGAACGCATTCCACCCAAGGAGGCAGCAATGCAACCGCAGGGCGTTGTTCCGTCAGACAAAGGACACCAGCCGACCGACGAAACCATTCGCACCGCACGACCCGCACGGCTGACACAACCCATCCGGAGCCGGTCAGGCACCCAGCAGTCCACCGACGGCGAGTGGAACATCATCCGCGGCGAAGACTGACCCCCGGCAGAACACGCAGTAGACCTAGGCTGGGCTGCACCACGTACGCCGGGTGCGGCACGACGACACCTCGTGGGCCTGCTGCTCGACGTCCTTACGGTCAGCGCCTGGGCGCGCCCTCCCGCGAGGCCGGGCGACGGCTGGCAAGAGCTGCGGAACCGCCCTGCAAGCCCAGCGCGAGCAGCAGCGGCGCCACGAAGAGCGCCGCGAAGATGCCGGCGCTGCCCCCGACGGGCCTGAGATGCCCGAGCCCCACTGCCACGAGCACGGCCGCGCCGACGGCAACGGCCACTGCCATCGAGGGGGCGGACGCCCCTTCCAGGGACCAGCGCGCCCAGCCGTACATCACGAACCCGGCGACCACCACGAGCACGACCCCGGCATAGCGCGAGCCCGCGCGAATCTGCGTCTCCTCCATGAGCACCCCACCCCCGAACGGGGACGCGACGAGCATCCACTCGGTTGCCCGAGACCCCCACGCCGCCCCGACTGTTCCCATGTGAACAGTCGGGGCGGCGCGCTCGTCGCCGGTGACCCGGCGTCCGAGGGCATCGAGGACGGTGCGGACGGTGGTGGCGGGCGGGTGGTCAGGTGGGTGGGGGGTGGCCGAAGAAGAGGTCGTAGCCGGGCGGGAGTTGGAGCAGGATCTCTCGTGTGAGGTCGTCGCCGGCCGCGCCGGCCGCGGTGGACAGGACGGCTCCGATGTCCCAGAGGGCCGTCTTCTCGGTGGCGCCGTCGATCCAGGCCGCGGTGGCCCGGACGAAGCGTTCGGGTGAGAGCGGTTCGGCGGCCTGCAGGGGGTTGAGGAGGATGAGCGCGTAGGTCTCGGGGAGACGGGCGGCGAGCTCGGCTCGCACCGTGCCGACGAGGTGGGCGCCCAGCAGAGCCAGGACGACGCGGGATACCCGCTCGGCTTCCTCGCGCGTACGGTATTCGCCGCGTTCCTGGACGTGGGCCAGGAATGCCTCCGGGCGCATCGGCATCACGTCGCCTCCAAGGGAGGAGTAAAGGGAAAGGCGGGCGCGGAGGACGGGTGCCGGAGGTGGTCGTCCCCCGTCCTCCGCAGCTGGTGCCGGCTCGTTCAGCTGGAGATCTGCTTGTGCCCGTCGGTGCGGCCGATGCTGATCTTGCGGGGCTTGGCGCGCTCGGCGATGGGGATCCGCAGGGTCAGGACACCCGCGTCGTAGTCGGCTTCGATGCGCTCGGTGTCGAGGGTGTCGGCCAGCATGACCTGGCGGGAGAACACGCCGAGGGGCCGCTCGGAGAGCTCCATCTGGACGCCGTCGCCCTTGCCCGTGGGCCGGCGCTCGGCCTTCACGGTCAGCATGTTCCGCTCGACGTCGATGTCGATCGCGTCCGTGCTCACGCCGGGGAGATCGAAAGCGATCACGTACTCCTCGCCCTGGCGGTAGGCGTCCATCGGCATCACGGACGGCTTCGACCAGGTACCCGACGTACCGGACAGCTGCTGGACGATCCGGTCCATCTCGCGGAACGGGTCAGTGCGCATCAACATCGCGAAACACCTCCAGTTGGTTCGGGCAGAAAGCTGCCAATGCGCTTCAACGTGCTTCCGTTGTAACATGTCATCGAAACGATGACAAGCAAGGCGTCATCTGGAGGATGACAACCCAACGGAGAGTGTCATGGACGAGGCCGCCCCACCGACCGACCAGGTTTCCTTCCTCGCCGCGGCCGCGGCCCTGGAGACCATCAGCCGAGCCGTGAGCGCCGCGCAGCGACCACCTGCGCAGCAGACTGCTACCGCTCCGACGTCCGATCCGGACGGGGGGCCACACCCGGCTCTGGCCGCGCTGGTGATGCTGCGCGAGGTCCGTGAGCAGCTCGCGGGCTGGGAGAGCGGGCTCATCGAGGCCGCCCGCGATGCCGGGGCGAGCTGGGCCGACCTTGCCGGTCCCCTGGGAGTCGCGAGCCGTCAGGCCGCGGAACGCCGCTACCTGCGCCTGCGCCCCGGCACCGAGGGAAGCACCGGCGAGCAACGCGTCGAGGCCACGCGTGCCACCCGCGCGGCCGACCGCACGGTGACCGCCTGGGCCCGCGACAACGCGGCCGATCTGCGACGGCTCGCCGGCCAGGTCACCTCCCTCACCGGCCTGCCCGCCGGCGCCGAGGCCGCCGTCGGAGACCTCAACGTGGCCCTCGCCGACAGCGACGTCGCACGCCTCGTACGCCCCCTGGCCGACACCCGCGCCCACCTGCGGCCCGAGGACTCCGAGCTCGCCGCCCGCATCGACGCCGTGACCCGCCACACCGACCAGCTCCGCCGCAACACCCACGACCAGCGCAACACCTGACCCCTACGGCATCGGCGGGATGCCCGCCGCCATCGGGGTGGCGTCCTCCGGGGGCCTCAAGCCGCCGGCGACCGGCGCACGACCAGGACGGCCCGGTCGTCGTCGTGCCGTGTGGCACGGGCGCAGTTCATCAAGGCGTCCGCGACCTCCTGCACCGGCGCGCCGCGGGATTCGTCCAGGGTCCGGCAGACCAGGGCCATGCCGTCGTCGAGACTGAGCCGTGGCCCTTCCACCAGCCCATCGGTGAACAGGGCCAGCACGTCGCCCTCCCCCAGGCGACTGTGCGTCAGCGGGTACCTCGTACCGTGCTGCACGCCCAGTGGAAGCCCGCCGGGGGTTTCCGGCGCCGAGGTTCCCCTGCTTCCACAGAGAGCCGGCGGTACGTGGCCCGCCCGGGCCGAAACCACCCGGCCGAGCGGATCGAGGACTGCGTAGAGGCAGGTCGCGAAGCCGGCGGCGCCCATCTGGAGCATGAGCTCGTTCGTCCGTTCCAGGACGCGGTCCGGCGAGGGATCCTCCCAGGCGTACGCGTGCATGGCGGTGCGGACCTGTCCCATCAGCGCGGCCGCCTGGATGTTGTGGCCCTGGACGTCACCGATGATGCAGGCGACGCCGCCGTCCGGCAGGGCGATCACGTCGTACCAGTCACCGCCCACCTCCAACCCCTCGTTGGCCGGCAGGTAGCGGGCCGCGATCTCGAAGCCTTCGACGGGAGGCAGCACGGCGGGGAGCATGTCCCGCTGGAGCGCCCCGGCCAGCTCCAGGCGGGCCGTGCTCAGGCGGATGCGCTCCCAGGCCTGCCCTGCCAGCTCGGCGATCACTCCGAGGAGGGTGCTCTCCTGTTCCGAGGAGCGGTGGGGGGCGTCGTAGGTGATGACCCAGCCGCCGAGGGGCCTGCCGCGTTCGGCGGCGAAGGGCACCATCAGGAAGGATTGCGCGGTCGTCGCGTCCAGCAGGCCGTGGGCCTCCGGCCATGCGGCGCGGTAGGCCTCCCGCGAACTGATGACTTCGGTGCAGCCTGTGCGGATGGCACGGGCCAGGGGCTTCGGGGCGTCCAGCCTCATGCCGTGCAGGGAACGTGCCATGGCGGGGTCGATGCGCTCGCCGAACGTGACCCGCAGCCGCTCGTTCTCGACGAAGGCGAGCAGCGTGCCCGTTCCGGCGAAGGCCGGTGCCACCTTGTGGAGGATGGCGTCGGTGAGTTCCTCCTCCGTCTTGGCCGCGACGAATGCCGCGGCGAGGTCCCGTACCAGCCGGCTCTGCCGGGTGTGCTCGCGGGCGACGGCGGCTTCGTGCTCGACGGCTGACGTGCGGTCGGAGGTGGATCCGACGATCCGGCGCGTACCGCCGAAGCCGATACGCATGATGCGGGCAACCGAACGCAGCGAGCGGTATCCGCCCTTCCCGTCGGGGTGGCGGAAGCAGATGTTCACCACTTCGCACTCGCCCCGGCGCAGCGCCCAGAAGGCGTCCTCGACGTGAGGCGCGTCATCCGGGTGCAGCTGGTCCAGCACCTTGCGCAGGGGAAGGTCCCCGGGACTGTGGTGTCCGTTGTATTCCAGTGCGTTCTCGACCCACCAGAACCGGTCGTGCTCCTCGTCGTACGCCCAGACCGACTCGCCCCGCAGCGCTGCCATGGCATGCAGCGTCGCCCAGCTCTCCCACTCGTCGGCGCAGGAGGAGCCTTCGAGTTGCAGCACGGCGGCCGGCCGGCCGTCGGGGCCGTCGGCCGGCCAGGCGGACACCAGGCACAGCACCGCCTCGCTCCCGCCCCCCATCAGCAGCGGGCTCCGGGTCACCGGTGGATCCAGCGGGTCCAGCCGGTCCGCCGGGCGCGACAGGGCGACGTCGAGGAGGAGTCGGGTGACGGACCCGGCGTGGCCGGAGGGGGCGAGTGCGGAGAGGGGGAGCCCCACCAACTCGACCGGCTCCCTGCCGAGCAGGGAAGCCGCACGGGCATCCGCGTCGAGGATCGGCCCGGTCCCCCGGGAACCGTCCGAGAGGTCCACCAGGATGTGCGCGGCGCCGCCCCCGGCGTGAGTGGGGGGAGCTGGTACTGCTGACCGAAGGTGCATCTCGCGCGGTCCCCTCCGTGTCGACGGCAAGACTCTCCAGTCAAGCGGAGGGGAGGAAGCGCGCCCAGCGACCTTGGGCCTGTCCCTCGAAGCCGAACGTCCCGTACGGAACGGACCGAAGGCCCCAGCACCGAAACGGCACGGGAGCCGGTGGAGGACGGCACTGGCTTCGATTGCGACGATCGGCGACCAGGGATGCTCGAGGTCCGGGGCCTGTCCCGTCGCAGCGCTTCAACAGCTCGCCAGTCGAAAGGCGTTCGTCCAGTCGATCGCCACGTTCGTCACGGCGCTCCCGTGATGGCGATGATGGCCGATCGGGCCACCGGCCGCCGCCGCGCCATCACCCCGGGCCGGCTGCGTCGAGCGCCGCCCGCGAGCGGGACAACCGTGCACTGTGTCCCGCAGGGGGCGTCATATCCGTTCCCGCCCGGTTCCTTCGGCTGCTTCTGAGTATCCGCAGGGTCACGTAGCGTCCGGAATCTCTTGATCCGGTTCCGTGCCCTGCCGCTCGACGAGGACTCGTGATCGACCATGCCCACGCACCAATCGCCCTGCTCCTGAGGCGAATCACCCGCGAAGAGCTATCTCGAATAGCGGAGGGGGGACGCTCCCTTGAGATTCCGGCTCAGCCGCTCGAGCCACACCACCTGAACCCGCGGCCGGGTGGTGCCGGTGTCACAGCTGGGGGATGTACGGGGCGAGGCCGACGATGAGGACGGACCGTTCACCCGGCCCCGGCTCGGGGCCTGTGCGAACCGGGCCCACGTAGTGGCTCACCCGGTGGTCGTGGACGGCGTAGCCGACCAGCGGGTCGGTGAGGGTGAAACTGGCGTGGATGTCCGCCCAGGGGTCCTCGGGCTGCAGGCCGGCGCTGCCCGGTGTGGCGATGACGTTCTGCCCACCCGTGACGTTGGTACGGCTGATCAGGTGGGCGAAAGTGAACGTGCTGCTCGAACCGCCGTCCTGGTGCAAGCAGTCCGGGGAGGAGACGGCGTCCTGGCCCGAGCGGTCGACGCCGAGCTTGATCAGGTGGACCCCGACCCACAAGGGCCGTCGGCTCAGGTCCTTCAGGGACAGGACCTGTTCGATGTCCCAGTGCAGGAGCCGCAGCAGCAGGGCATTGCCGCGCAGCGCCTCGGGGATGGCGGGCAGCACGCGGCGCTTTCGCGGGTGTTCGGGGTCGTCTTCGCCCTGGGAAAAGTTGGTGACCGTACCGTGTACGGGGTCGGGGGTTCCGGGGATCCAGGACAGTTCGTCCTTCCACGGCAGGTACACGGCATGGGAATAGCGGCGGAACCGGTTCGTTCCCGGAGCGTACGGGTCGGGCGGCAGAGCCGCGAAGACCTCCCGGATCCGGGTCAGGTCCCTCGCCGTGGAGTCACCCGGGACGATACCGAGCTGCTCGGCGCCGTAGCGGGCGAACCCCCGCTCGCGCAGACCGGCCACTCCTGTGCCATGACCGCCCGCATCAGGTCGCGGCCGCTGCCGGGGCTCGGCATGTCCCACACGTTCCTCCAACAGGTCACCACCGCGGCCATCGTGCCGGCGGCCCGTGCCGACCTTACGCACACCTCCCCCTCTTCCCCCTCACCCGCCCCTCCCCGACAACAGAACCCACGTGACCACACCCTTCGAGTACCGGGCCCTGACCGCGTCCCCAGCGGCTAGCCCGTTCGGGCCGTGTGGAGCCCTCTGCGTAGAGGGCCTCTTGCGCGACCGCCACCGAACCGTTTTGGTGACTTCCGTCACTCACGGGGCGAACGGGAAGGCGGCCACGATGGCGGACACCAGTCAGGCCAGCGCGACGGGGAGCGAGAACCTCGCTCCGCGCAAAGCGAGTTGGCGATCCATCGGCCCCGGAATCGTCGTGGCGGCGACCGGTGTCGGGGCCGGCGACCTCGTGGCCACGCTCATCGCGGGCAGCAAGTTCGGCTACACGCTGCTGTGGGCCGCGGTCATCGGTTGCCTTGTGAAGATCTCGCTCGCCGAGGCGGCCGGCCGCTGGCACCTCGCCACCGGCCGCACCCTCTTCGACGGCTGGCGCAGCCTCGGCTCCTGGACCACCGTCTACTTCGCGGGGTACGTCGTCGTCTGGGGCTTCGTCTACGGGGCCGCCGCGATGTCCTCCAGCGCGCTCCCGCTGGCCGCGCTCTTCCCGGACACGATGGACCTGAAGCTCTGGGCCGTGCTGTGCGGTCTGGCCGGGCTGGTCTTCGTCTGGTTCAACCGGTACGCCGTCTTCGAGAAGGTCATGACGGTCCTGGTCGGCGTGATGTTCCTGATCACCGTGTATCTCGCGGTCCGCGTCACGCCCCGCCTCGACGCCGCCCTCGCCGGCCTGGTGCCCGTACTGCCGGACGGATCGCTGGTCTACACGCTCGGCCTGATCGGCGGGGTGGGCGGCACGATCACGCTCGCCGCGTACGGCTACTGGGTCAACGCGAAGGGCTGGACGAACACGAGTTGGATCAAGGTGATGCGGCTCGACAACCGCGTCGCCTACCTCACCACCGGCATCTTCGTGGTGGCCATGCTCATCGTCGGGGCCGAGCTGCTGCACTCGTCCGGCGTGGCGCTGACCAAGGGCGACAAAGGCCTGCTCGATCTGAGTGCCGTTCTCGAGGAACACTACGGAAGGGCGACCGCCCAGCTCTTCCTGGTCGGGTTCTTCGCCACGTCCTTCACCTCGCTGATCGGCGTGTGGCACGGAGTGAGCCTGATGTTCGCCGACTTCGCCACGAAGTTCCGGCCGTCCCTCGTCCCTGCCGGAACGGACCCGGCGAAATCCCTGCCCTTCCGGATCTATCTGCTCTGGCTCACCTTCCCGCCCATCAGCCTGCTCTTCCTGGACCAGCCCTTCGGGCTCGTCATCGTGTACGGAGTGATCGGCGCGCTCTTCATGCCCTTCCTGGCCCTGACGCTGCTCTGGCTGCTCAACTCCTCGCGCACACCCTCCCACTGGCGCAACGGTCTGCTGAGCAACGTGATGCTGGGGGCCGCCGGTCTGTTGTTCGTGGTGCTGTGCGTCCAGCAACTGTGGGAGCTGCTCCGGTAGCGGCCGCCGCGGTACCCGACGACGCTGCCCCCGGCCGAATCCTCTCGGCCGGGGGCAGCGGGTCGTGCGTGCGCATCCGCTGAGGGCGCGGTCGCGGCGCCTACGGGTCCTGCGGGCCGGCGTCCAGAGCACCGACGGTGTAGGTGTCGTAGACGTCGAGGAGGTCCTCCTCGGCGTCCAGCAGGATCTCCGGCGGCATCCGGCACACCAGCGCCGTGAGCCGCACCAGGGCGGTCAGCCCCGGGACGGCCGCATCGCCGGCCAACGGCCGGGCCTGAGGCCACTCGTCCGCCAGCTGCCGCAGGCAGGCGCGCCGCGCCCGGTCCTCCGCCGTGCCGGGACGATCGTCCGACACGTGCCAGAGGCCTTCGGTGGGAATCGGCCGGCAGGCCCGCACCACGCGTCTGCGCAGTCCGGGATCCGCCCCCTCCCACGATGCCGGGTGGACGAGACCGCCCAGGGCGGCGGAGGCCAGGGCCTCCGCCTCGGCCAGCCGGTCCGGCGCGAACCCGACCGCGGTGAGACCGAAGGGCGGCTCACCGTGCCAGTCGAGCACGCACACGACCTGAGGGCGGATCATCCGACGCACATCTCCGTACGCCCCTCGAGATAGCGGGTGTCGTAGTTGCGCACGGTCGAGCGGATCTTGGTGCCCGAACCGTTGGGACCGCTGGCGATCATGAATTCACCCACACCCACGTAGTAGTGGCAGGCGCCCTTCGGACCCCAGTTGGCCACGGCACGCGCCTTGTACTTGTTGTTGCCGGATTCGTAACCGGTGGTTCCGATCTTCTCCCATCCGTACCAGCGGGACCGGTAGAGCGTCGCCCGGATCGAGAAGCTGGGAACCTTCCTCTTGCACTTCAGGTCCGCGTGCACGTTGACCCGGTTGTTGTTCGTGTGCGATTTGTGCGGACGGTCCACGAAGGCACCGCAGCCCCAGCGGTTGGCACCGTACTCGCCGCTCAGGTCGGTGCAGTTGACGCTGTCCGCCGTGCAGTACTCGTACGAGTTGGCGTTGCCGCCGTACACCGGGTCGACGGACAGGAACCGGCCGGTCGCGGGGTCGTACTGGCGTACGCCCATCAGGATGACGCCGGCCGGCGTGTCGGAGGCGCGCTGGTAGGCGGCCAGCCAGTTGTAGCGCGCGGTCGCGGTACCGGCGCGGACGTTGCCGAACTCGTCGGTGTCCGCCACCGAGAGGGGCTTCTGCGGATCCAGCGGCATCGCGACACCGGCGTCGCCGTGCAGGTCGGTGAACTGGAGGACGACGTCCCCGGCGGTTCCGGTCACCGCGGCCAGCTCGCCCGACAGCGAGGGGACGTTGCGCGTCCGCAGGTTCGCGGCGGTGTCCTCCACCGTCCACGACGGGCTGTCCGACGCGTCCCGGTAGTGGTTCACCGAGCCCACCGAGGTCAGGACCGCGCCCTGCGCGTCGAGGGTGTCGGCCGTCCACGACGCGAGCCGGCCCTGGGCGTCCAGCTCCCAGGTCTGGCGGCGCTCACCGGCCGTCTGCGAGCGGACCAGGTCGTTCGCGTAGTAGCCGAACGTGCTGCCCGGCTTCGTGAGCGTGCGGCCGAACACGTCGTACGTGATGCCCGCACCGGTCATCCGGTCCGCCGCGTCGTACGTGTAGTCCGTCGTGCTCTGGACCGGGCCACCGCCCCCGTCCCCGTCCCGCGTGGAGACGAGCTTCGTGCGGTTGGCGTTGGCGTCGAAGGTGTACGTGCGGTGCTGCTGCCCGTACGCCCCGGACTCCTCGACGTCGGTGAGGCGGCCCGTACGGTCGTAGCCGAACCGCTGGCCGTTGCCCGCGCCGGCGACGCGGGTGCCGGAGCTCGCCTGGCCGTGCACCGTGGGCACGGCGACGTCGGTGAGGACGGCGGCACCGTCCGCGTCACGGGTGTAGACGCGGGAGGTGGTGAAGCCGGTCTCGTCCTTGACGGTGGCGAGCGTGTATCCGCCCGGCAGCGTCTCGCCGGACACCTCGCCCGAGGCGTCGTACGAGGCCCCGAAGGTACCGGCGGCCGAGTCCGTCATCGATGTGGGCAGCCCGCGCGGCTCCTTGTCCGTGTCGTACGCGTAGGTCACGGTCGAGGGCGCGGAGTCGGACACCTTCACCGCCCGGCCCAGCGTGTCGAACTCGGTCGTGGTGACGTTGCCCGCGCCGTCGTCGTAGCTCACGAGCCGGCCGAGGTCGTCGTAGGAGTACGCGACCGTCTTGCCGCCCGCGGCGACGGTGGCCGGCTTGCCGCTGACCGGGTCGTACGTGCGGACCGTCTCGGGGACCGCGGTGCCGAGGCCGCCGGTGACCGACGTGCGGGTGACGCGGCCGACGTTGTCACGGGTGACCGCGGTGGTGCGGGTCGTGGATCCCGCCTTCTCCGTGGTCTTCGCGACCTGGCCGAACGCGTCGTACTCGTACACCGACGTGGTGCCCGAGGAGGCGTCGGCCGGGCCCACGGAGCAGACCAGGTCGGCCCACTCGGGACGGCCCGCACACTGGCCCGTGCCGCCCGCGGTGTAGTACGACGTGACCCGGGTGCCGGCGGCCCCGCCCCTGGGCAGGACGGTCGAGGTGACCCGGCCCTGCGCGTCGTAGGCGGTGCTGGTGACGAGGTTCAGGCCGGCGGGGTCCTCGGCCGTGGTCAGGGGCAGACCCTTGGCCCAGTCGTACGTGGACTTGGTGACGCGCGTGTCGAGGTCGCCGGAGCGTCCCGGCACCGCGGCGCCGACCGTGACCGTCGTGGCCCGGCCGCTCACCGCGGCATCGGACGGACGGCCCTCGTCGTACAGGCTCGCGGAGTGCAGCCGCGCCGGAACCTCGGTGCCGGCGGGCAGATCGGCCGCGCCCTGCTGGAGCTCCACGACGTGCAGCGGCCCGTAGGAGTGCAGCTCGCGCAGACCGTCCGCGCTGTACTCGGCCGTCTCCGCCAGGAGCGCGGCACGCTCCGCCGTGCCCACGTCCTCGATGCCCAGACGGGCCAGCTGCTCCAGGCCCGCACCGCTGGTGGCCAGTGCCAGGTCGCGGTTGGCTGAGGAGAGGGCGTACACGACGGCGCCATCGGCGTTGTAGCCGGTGGTGGAGATGCGGCCGCCGGGGGTCGCGGTGTTGACCTCGCGGCCGGACGCGTTGACGTAGCTGACCGTCGCACGCTTGTAGCCGGCCGCGGTCAGCGCGTCGCCGTCGTGCCCGGCGGGCACGGCGTCCGGCGGGAAGACGGCGGTCGCGTCCGTCGGGGCGTCGCTCTGGCCCCACACCGCCACGTCCGCCGGGCCCAGCTTGTAGGGCGCATTGGTACCGGTCAGCGGGACGTCGTACACCATCGAGGTGGCGATCGAACCGCCGCTGGTCTCCGTCTTCGACCCTTGCTTGAGGGAAGGGCGGGAGGCCTTCAGCAGCATGCCCTCGCCCGCGGTGGCGGCGTCGCCGGCCTTGCCGTAGGTGAAGGTCCACGGCAGCTCGGTACCCGGCATCATCCAGAACACCCGGTTGGCCGAGTCGTACGAGTACTGCACCTGCGTGGCCTGCGACAGGCTCGGGTCCCACTGCTGGCGCAGCCGGCCGTCCTTGTCGTAGCGGTACACGGACACGGAGCGCGCCGTGGCCGCGGTCGCCCCGGGGGCGGTGGACCAGTGCTTGATCTCCCGGACCTGGCCCGCGAAGTCTCCGAAATCGGCGGCCGTGCTGTAGCCGGTGGCCGTGGTGGCCGTCGCGTAGACGAACTCCAGACGTTCGCAGCCGGCGGTGGCGGGGTTCGCCTCGCAGGCCGCGGCCGTAGCGGCGGTGCTGGGTGCGATCAGGTACTTCGGGCGGGCCAGGACCTTGCCGTCGACGGTGACCTTCTCCGACACCACACGGGTCGTGGAGTTGTCGGTGGGCAGGGCGGTCGAGGCGACCTGCCAGCTTTCCGCCGCCGGGTCGACCTTGGCGAAGGCGGTGACGACGCCCTCGTCGTCCTTCAGGGTGAAGGAGCCGGTGAGCGAACCGGTGAGGGTCAGGTGCTCCGAGCCCTCCTCGGGCTTCCAGCCACCGCCGGAGGTGGCGGTGAAGCCGACGGCCCCGTCGGCGAGGACGACCTCGACCGAGGTCGGCGAGGTCTTGCGCAGACCGGTGTACGAGGACTGGGTGATCTCGGCGTAGACGCCGGACACCCACTCGGGGCCGAAGATCTTCACCTGTCCGTCGTCCTCGGGGTGGTCACCCCGGGAGAAGGCGGTACGGGTCACCGAGGTGCCCGCGCCGGACGCGTCGGTGGCGTCCAGAGTGAAGTCACCGGTGAGGCTGTTGACGGAGCCCGGCCCCACGGGGAGCTCCGGGGAGGCTCCTGCGGCGCGGTCGACGGTCACGGAGACCCCGGGCGAGGCCTCGGTGGCCGAGCCGGCGGTGAACACGGCCCGTACGTCGACGGGTCCGTCCTCGGCGAGCGTCTTGGTGATGTCCCAGGTCAGCGGAGCGGGCTTGCCGCCGCTGACGGACACCGGCCAGGAGCCCGGCGCGGCGCCCGTGGAGTTGACGCGCACGTCGGCGACGGGCACGTCCTTCCACGCGTCGGTCTCGCCGCGGCGGTACTGGTAGCGGACACCGGTGTACGAGGTGTCGCCCTGGGCCATCAGGCCGGCACGGCGGGCCGGACGCTCGCCGTCGGACGGGGCGGTGATGGCCGCTCCCTTGCCGGCGTTGAAGGAGTACACCGTGTCGCCGGACACGTTGCCGGCCGCGTCGCGGGTGTGGGCGGTGACGGCGTGCGCGCCGGCCTTGAAGGCGAGCACGGCGCTGACGGGGGTGCCTGCGGTGGCCGCGGTGACCCATGCGCCGCCGTCCAGCTTGTACTGGATGTCCTTCACGTCCGAGGCGGGCGGGGTGAAGGTGAAGGTGCCGGAGAAGTTCCCGTTCCCGTCAGGGGTGCCGGACCACGCGCCGGCCGGGAAGGCGCTCGAACCGACCGCGGTGACGCCCGGCTTCGCCGTGTCGACGGTGAAGTTCTGCCAGGCCGACCAGGTGCCGTTCCAGGCGGAGCCGTCGTACACGGCCGCGCGCCACTTGTAGGCGCCCGGGGCGAGCGGGGTGCCGGTGGTCCAGGGAGCGGCCGCGCCCGAGGCGGCGAAGGTGGACTTCCCCGTCTGCAGTGCGGCCGTGCCGGCGGCGGTCCAGATCTCGTAGCTGAGCTGGACGGTGTTGCCGTCGGCGTCGGTGGCCTTGCCCGTCAGCGTCGGCGTCGTGTCGGCCGTGGCCGTGCCGGACAGCGGGGAGACGGGGGCGGCCGCACCCGGCTTGGTGTTGTAGCTGACGGTCAGCGACGGTTCGAGAGCGGCGTTGTGCGATCCGTCGGTCTGGTTCGCCGAGTGGTAACGGCGCCAGGTGAGGGGGTCCTTCTCGTCCACGGCGGCGATGCGCACACCGTGGTTCGGCTGGCCGTCCGCCCAGGCCTGGACGATGGCGTCGATGTCCCAGGAGACGTGCCCGGCCGGGCACGTGGTGGCGTTGTACCCCTTGGCGGCGGTGGAGGCGACGGCGCCGGTGGCGGTCGTCGCGGGCTGGTTGGCCCAGGTGATCGCGGAGGGGTCCCAGGCCGCGGTGACCCGCCGCACCTCGTTGCCGGCGCTGGCCGTCGAACAGGTCGAGGAGTACTTCGAGTACAGGCGCAGATCCGTGTCGAGGATCTGCTTCCCCTTGTACTTGTCGACGCTGAACTGCAGGAACGACCGGGCCTTCTCGGCGCCGTCGTACGTACCGGACTTGAGCTCGGTCGAACCGCGCTGGCTGGTCAGGTAGTCGTCGTACTGGATCCAGGTGTCGGTGACCGGGCCCATGAGCGAGTCGGTGGGATCGATCGTCACCGGGTACGTGAGCTTCGGGTCGTTCAGGAACTCCTGGCTCGGCTTGAGGACCAGTACCTGCCCCTTGCCGTTCTTGCCGGGTTCGACCTCGACCTCGACGGGCGCCATGTGCTCGGCGTCGCCCGAGGCCCGGTCGTAGGAGGAGTCCCACATGACCGGGGCCGGCGCGGTCGCCTTGGCCTGCTCGGACCTGTCGTTCCAGCGCAGCCGCTTGTCGGCCGTCTCGGTGAGCTTCAGCCCGCTCGCCTCGACCGGAATCCGGTACTCCACCGGACCCTTGGGAGCCTCGTGCAGCACGACCGAGTGGGAGAAACCTTCCTTCAGAGCGGTGACGACCAGGTCGCCACCGCCCTCGACGGCGTTCCTGTACGTCGCGGTCGAGCCCTTCAGCTCCGGCTGCGGGAGCTTGCCCTGCCAGCCGATGCCGAGCGAGTGCTGCCCGCGCCCCGCCTTGACCAGCGGCTCGCCCGTACCGCCGTCGGAGAGCGCGACATCGGCGGCGGCGGCCTTCGGGCGGATGGCGTCACCGGTGTCGACCAGGGTGGTGTCGACCTTCTGCCAGCGGCCCTGGGGGTCCTTGACGCGCACCGGACCGGTGAAGGACTCCACGCTGGTCAGGCCACCGGGCTCGGCGTACGTGGTGCTGGAGTCGGTGCGCTCGCCGGTGATCTCGATCCGCCGGTTCTGCAGCCGCGCCATCAGGAAGGCGGATGCGGCGTCCGCGGCCTCCGCGGGACCCTGTGCGGCGGGGGCGGCGGGTGCGGCCGCAGGCGCCGTTACGGGGACGGCGGCGGCCGGGCCGCTCAGCATCGACGCGGCGGTGATGACGGAGGCCGCTATCGCGGTCCGTCGTATCCACGCGGGCGGGGCCGCGTGGTGTCGGCCTGCGGGGACAGGCGACCGTTCTCTCATCTGGTTCAAAACTCCTCGGTAATAAAGCGATGAACCAGGAGAACCTAATGTCTCGTCGGCACGACCAACCGTGATCGTTCGGACAGAGCGGGTTGATTGGTTCAGGTTGTGATCAAACTGTGAGGGTTCCGTGTGCAGCCTTGCGGACCGTCTCCAGGGCTGTGGCTGCGGCCACGGCTCGATCGGGGCCGACGGGTCGGCGTAGCGGGCGAGTTCGAGGCGGTCGCGCGGGCCGGCACTCTGGAGCAGGTAGCCGAACAGAACAAGGCTTCAGGAACGGGCCCGGCCCTGGGCCTGAGCACAGGGCGGGAACGGCAACGGCAACGGCAACGGCAACGGGATCGGGATCGGGATCGGCGGTGAGCTAACCTGACCGGATGCGCGGAGAGTTCACCGGCTGGCCCGAGCAGGCCATGGACGTGTTGTGGCAGCTCCAGGGCGAACCGACCCACGCGACCCGCGAGCGCTGTCGCGCGGACCGCGAACGACTGGTCCGGCAGCCGATGATCGCCCTGCTCAACGAGGTCGCGGACACGGACCCCCGGTACGAGGACTTCTCCGTCTGGCACTACCGCACCAACTCCTGGTGGTGGCAGCACCAGAGCGCCGTGATCCGGCTCGACCGCAAGGTCGAGATCGGTCTCCGGTTCTCCGTGGACGGCCTGCGGATCCAGGGCGCCTGGTGGTATCCCGATCCCGGCCAGGTGGACAGGTTCCGCAGGGCCGTGGCCTCCGAGGGGAGCGGGCGCGAACTGGCCGCCATCGTCGAGGACGTGCGGAAGAAGGGCTACGAGATCTCCGGGGACGTGATGAAGCGTCCCCCGCGCGGCTATCCGACGAACCACTCCCGTACGGACCTGCTGCGCCACCGTTCCCTGATCGCCGCCCGCCCCCTCGGCTGCGAAGACTGGCTGCACACCCCCGAGGCGGTCGACCGGGTCCTCGCGGCCGCCGCCGACCTGGACGCCCTGCTGATGTGGCTGGTCCGCCACGTGAAGCACGCCTCCTGACCTCACGAGGGCGCGGCACGGGAGGAGGCCGACCGCCGGCATCACGGCGATGGTCGCCTGGACCGGGGTGTCTTGCGCCTGCCCGTCGCGTGCGTGATGGTGTGCCTGCTGGACAACTCCGGGGCAACCGTCGGGCTGGCACGCCCTTCAGCGCTTCCGCGACCGACTGGTCGGACCCTCGCAGTGATGCCCCGAGCCGCACCACTAGCTCTGCCCGGACACCATCTGGCAGGGCAGCAGGCCGTACACACCGGCCGGGACGTAGGTGCGACCGCTGCCCACTTTCTCCCAGTGACCACCCTCCACGACGCGGAAGAACGCCTCGTAGGACACGTTCAGGCCCTTCGTTCCCGTGTTGCGTCCTTGATGTACGCCGTGATGTCGCGCGTCGGGAATCTACCGACGGATCCCCGCTGGGCGCTGATGCAGCCGTTGACGGCCACACGGCCCGTCGACACGCCTGGGCCCCACGCCCGCTTGCGCGCCGGGCCGTGCAATCGGCGCGGGAGCACCGTGACCGCCCAGCACCGGCGCGTACGGGTCGAGGCGTCGCGGCCTAGGCCTGTGACGTCCATGGCCATCGGGCCTCGCGGCCGGCCTCGACGAGGCCGATCATCCGGAACCCGGCGTCCGTCAGGCCGCCGAAGGTGTGCCGGTTGGGGCCACCGGGGCCGTGGGCGGGCTGGTACCCCGCCAGGTTCCAGGTGTAGACCGGGACGTCCTCCGGGACCGGTTCCGCCGGACCGCGGCGCCCCAGGTGCGGGCCCGTCTGCTCGTCGGTGACGATCAGGACCCGCTCGTGGCCGCGGTAGTGGGCGCGTACCGCCTTGGCGGTGTCGGTGCCACCGAGGTTGTTGAACCGTTTGAGTACGTCGAGCACCGGCTCCCCGAACCGGAACGGCACCTGCGCGCTCGACCATCCGAACTCCACCAGGTCCGCCTCCTCGGCGCGCATCGCCAGCGCCGTGCCGAAAACGGCCGCGGCGTCCGCCCGGGTCAGGGTGGACCGCTCCGAGACGGTGTCGTAGAACATGGACCCCGACCGGTCCACCAGGATCAGCGTCCGGCCGGTCAGGGCCGGTACGTTGGCCAGCGAGTGGCTCAGCGCCACCTCCAGCCGCGCCGACCAGCGCGCCGCGGGTGCGTGGCGGTGGGCGGCCAGGTAGCGGAAGGGGAACTGCCGGGACCGGGCGACCTCCTCGGCGTCCGAGATCCGTGCGGCGACCGCTGCCGCCGCCTCGTCGGAGATCCCGGCCCCGTCGAAGTTGCGCAGGTTGCGCAGCAGCGCCATCGGTCCCATCGAGGGGATCACGGCTTCCCAGACGGCCGCGTCCATCGGTCCCTGGAGCCAGCCCGCCAGGGCCTCCCAGGTCATGCCCGCCGCCGCCAGCCGCTCGGCACCCTCCGGCCCGGTGACCAGGGCCCGCCGCTCGTCCGCGGGCAGTTCCATCAGGGTCCGGTGTGCGGTGAGCAGCCGGTCGCCGGGCGGCGGCGCCGCGTCCTCCGGGTGGTGCCGGCGGTCCAGGGCGTACCGGAACAGCTCCCCCTGCCAGGGTTTGGCCGGGTGGGGTGTGGCGTGGACGAGGTTGAGGACGTCGCCGAAGCGGAAGGCCTTGGACGCGGTGTCGTACTTCAGCAGGGAGCGGGAGGAGTACAGCCGCCGTACCGCGTCGGCGATGCCCCGCTTCACGGGCTGTGGGACGCTCCGCCCGTAGGCCGAGGTCCAGTGGGCGAGCAACTCGCCGGGTTCGTCGGCGCGCTGGAGCACGGAGTCGATGACGGACCGGTTGGACGGCCCCGCGCAGGACCCGGCGGCGAGCCGCGCCCTGACGTACGCGGCCGCACCGACCAGGGAGGCGGTACGCATGTTTCCTTCGCCCCGGAGCCACCGCAGTAGGCCGGCCGTCCATGTGGGGTCCTGGAGGGCGAGTTCACCCACGAGGCGGGTGTACCGCTCGTCGCGTTCGGGGCCGTTCTCGTAGGCGGTCTGCTGGGAGACGAAGTTCCCCACGGCGAGGAGGAAGAGCTCCTCGCGCGGCTCCCGGACGAAGCCGGGGCCGCCTTCGTAGGTGAGCGGGTCCGCCAGGGTGGGTTGATGGTGGGCCCGTTGACTTGGCACGGTACGGGCCGCCGCGGCGGAGATGTGCGGGGCCACGAGCATCTCGGACCATATCTTCGACGTGCGCGGGGTGTGGCGAGGCAGGGAATCCCCCCGGATCCAAGGGCAATGGGGAGCCCCGTCCGAGGCGTCCGACGGGGCGGAGCGCAGGGCGGGGCACAGGCGGCCGCGCCACCCCGAGATCAGAAGTGGCCGCGGCGTCACTTGGTTTCGGAAGGAAGTAGCCGCAGCCGAGCGCATCGGGGGACGCGGTCGCGCCGTCACATTAGGCAGGCCCGCGCACCGCGTGCCAGTCAATTAAATGCCCGGGTCTCCCGTCCGTCCGGCCCGGCCGACGTGACCAGGGCCGAGATCCGGAAGAGAGGGCCTTGCCGCGATCCGGGACCCGGCGCGTCGGCTCGGGTTCCCGCCGTCTGGGTGCCGCTCCGACTGCTGCGTGGCTGCCTGCCGAACCCGGCCCGCCCCGGCGTCCGGGCGACGTCAGGACCAGCCGGGTTTGATCCGCACGCAGCGCCTCCACGCCCCTATCGGATCGAAGCCTGTCGGTGGCTGGTGGCAGGATCGGAGTGTGCTGATGAGGGGATACGACGACGGCCCGTTGATTGCGGGCGAGTCACTGCTGGCCCGCCCGGGCTTCTGGTCGAACTACCTGATGGCGATGTGCGGCGATGGGTCGGGCACTACGCGTCCTCTTCCGGAGTGGTTCGGCGATGACGGCGCCGATACCGATGCCCTGTCCGAAATCCTCTTCGATCCCGACCGCTGGCCGGTGTTCCGGGTACCGGCTGACGACGGTCCCGGAGCTGTGGTGATCTTCCGCAACATGGTCGGCGAGTACGGCATCGACTACCTCCGCACTCATCCGGGCCGGAGCCACGCCCAGCGGATCGCCAGTTGGGAAGGAGACCTCTCGGGGACCGGGCTGACGTGGGAGGAACTGTTCCAGATCGCCGACGGTCCGTCGCCCGCGGCGGTCGAAGGTGTCGAACACACGGACGCCCGCCTCCTGCTGCTCCTTCCCCTCGTGACCGACTCGGACGTGCCGGAGTCAGCGGCGGCAAGGCTCAGCACGGCCCTGACTTCGGTTGGAGCGCCGCACGACACCGCCTTCAATACGGCGGAGCATCTGCTCGCCCACCTGACGAGAAGATCGCGCCACGATCCCACCTGGGGATCGCCGTTGAGCGGCAGCTAGGCCCAGCCGCTGGTCACCCCATGGGGACGCGGTCATCAGAAATGAGCGGCTGCGACCGATCACGAGCGGTCATCGAACAGGGGCGCGTCGAACAAGTCGAGCTCGCCCTGCGTAGGTGGCTCGAACTGGTCGTGGCAACTCCTCAGGAGTTCGGCCGTCAGCACGGCGGAGCCCGGCTCGTCGTTCCGCAGGGCGATGCGCCGCTCCAGTTCCTCGATCGGCACCTGGAGGTGGTGCAGTTCGACGGCAGCGCCCGCCGCGCGGGCCAGGAGCCGCTTCTCGTCACGCTCCGTCCGCTCCCAGAAGCCGTTCTCCAAGATCACGACGGCCCCTGCGGCCAACAGAGCCTGGGCGTGCTGCCAGAGACACCGCTCGACCCGCTCCCGAGCTTCGTTGTCGAAGAGATCGAGGCCCATCCCGGCAAGCCATTCGTCCGGACACAGACGCACAGCCGACAACTCCTGCACGAGCCTCTTGGCCAGCGTGGTCTTACCAGCACCTGGCAAACCGCACAGGAGCACCAGCCTTGGTCCCCGATTGACGACGACCGCCCCCTCTCGCCGAACCTGCAGGGATCATCGCTCATGCCACCACGAGGCGGAAGAGAGAATCGCCCGCCGCCCCGACGCCCATTCCGCGACTCGCGGCGACCGTCCGCTCTACGGCCGGTTAATCTCGGGGCATGCGGATCTCCGTTTCCTCGGACATGGACGAACCCGTGGCTCGCGCCCTCCTCGGGCAACTGCGCGACCGCGGACACGACGTGGTGGCGTACGGGGCACTGAGCCCCGGCGGCGATCCGCAGTGGGCAGCCTGCTCGGAGGCGGCCGCCCGCGAGGTCGCCGAGGGGAACGCCGACCAGGGCGTCGTGTGCTGCTGGACCGGCACGGGCGCGTCGATCGCCGCGAACAAGGTTCCCGGCGTACGCGCGGCACTGTGCACGGACGCCTACACGGCGGACGGTGCGCGCCGCTGGAACGACGCCAACGTTCTCGCGCTCAGCCTGCGCCTGACATCGGAACCGCTGCTCAAGGAGATCCTCGACGCATGGTTCGCCGCCGAGGCGAGCGCGGACGCCGAGGACCGGGAGAACATGGCGCGCCTCGCACGGCTCGACAAGACCAGAACCACACCCTGAACGACGTTCAGCCGGCTGCAGGTGATGTCCGGGCAAGGTCCGGTCGACTGGTTGATCACCTCGGCGACCACCCATGGCCCGATGCGCCTCACCCGTCGGCGCCGGTGAGCTTCTCGACCTTCCGTGTCGCCCGCTCCGCCCGCGCCCGCGCCTTCACCGCCTCTCCCCCGGCCTCCCGGTAGCGGGCAGCCGCGTCCGTCCTCGCCGCGCGTGCCGTCTCCAGCCGCTCCCTCGCGTCCCGCACCTCCTTCTCGGCCTCCGCCACGGCAGCGGCCGCACGGTCGACCAGATCCTGCGCGGTCGCCTGCGCCGCTTCCAGGCGCTCCGCCTCCCCCTCGGCCTCGGCCAACTCCGCGCGGGCCGCCTCCACCCGTTCGTGGCGGGCCCGCGCTGCGGCAGCGGCGCCCGCGTCCGGTGCCGGTGCCGGCTCAGGGGGCGGAACGGGATCCGCCCGGTCACCGGCGGGAGCGGCCGGCCGTTCCCGCTGCGGTGGGGCCGCGCCGGGCAGGGGTTCCAGGCCCGTGAACCCCGACACCGCCTCCGGGGCCTTCGCCAGCCGACCCGCCTTCCACCGCTCGGCGACCTCAGCGTCGGCGAGGACCGCGTGGAGGATCTGCTCGACCTCGTGCAGCACCGGCTCGCTCACCGCCTGACCGGCCTCGACGGCCAGAGCACTCGCCGTACGCGCGAGCTCGCCGATCACCACATGCTGATCATGCGACAGCTTCCTTAGCTGCCCGGCGTCCAGCGTCCGGTGCGCGGTGCGCAGCGCCTCGCCGAGCTGGATCAGACCCTGAGCCTCGTCCGGGCGGCGACGTGCCAGCAGGCCGGCCGTCCACGCCGCGACCGTCGGCTTCCGCAACCCGGCGATGCCGGCGGCGAGCTGCTTGTCGCCGGCCTCGCGGGCCTCGGCCACGTACGCGTCCCGGGCCGCGGTGAACTCCGACGGCTTCAGCTCGGACAATTCCCACACCACCGACTCCACGTCCATGACCGGAAGTGTCCCGCCCGCCCCACCCGAGCGGCGGGCACCCTGCAGGACACCGCGCGTCGCCGCCCCGCGCGGAGCAGTTCCGCGGACGGGCGGAGTGGGGTGGACGGGGCGGTCAGTGTTCGATGTCGGCGCGCATGGCGGCGAAGAGCCGGGCGGCGTCGGCCGGGGTGGTGTGGGGGAAGAGTGCGACGGCGGCTGTGGTCGTGTCGGACCAGCCGCAGATGACATCGGTGGCGTTGGTGGATTCCGGCAGGCTGAGGCACTCGAGGGAGCCGCCGAACGGACCGGGCTCGTACGGCTTGGCGGTAGTGGGAGTACCGGTGGAGCCGTTCTGCAGCGCGTAGTCGATGAGGCCGCGCCAAAGGTGCTCGCGTCGCTTGTTCGGGTCCTCGGGGACGCTGTCGACGCCGACGAAGAGGATGCGGCGGCCGGAGGTCTGCCCGGCCCGGTTGTAGTCGTCGACCACCAGGTGCATGCCGTCACGCATCTCCCCCGGGTCGACCGGGACGTCGGAGACCGCGCCGGCACCGGTGGCCTTGGTGAGACCGCCGGCGGTGGCGGTCTCGGCCAGCGTGCGCTTGCCGGAACCGGTAGGAGAGGTGGAGAGGGAGGACCTTTCGGGCGCGGCTTCAGGGGAGGAGGCGGCGGGAGGGATTTCGGCTGCGGGGTCGCAGGCGGTCAGCGTCAGCGTGGCCGCGAGGGCGATCGTGGCGAGGAGGGTGCGGGGACCAAGGATGGGCATGGCTGAATCTCCCGGGGTGTGGTGGTCCTGGGCTGCTGGCCCAATGGCCGCAGGCTAGTGGCCGGCTGGGCGGGCCTGTGCCCCGAGGCCAGTTCCCTTACAGCACCGGGACATGGTGGTGACGTAAGCGCCTGGTGTTGGCGGGCACGGTGGTTCGAGTGGGGGTTTCCGGCCCCGGCGCTCAGCGGGGTCGAGCAGGAGTTCCTGCACGAACGGACCCTGATCGAGCCAAGCACCTCGGTGGGACCTGACCAGCAGCTACCGGCTCGGCGTACCGGTCCTGGACGCCCTCGCCGAACTGCGCGAGGGGCTGGTGCCCCGGACACCTTCCCCACCGGCCGGCCCGCAAAGACGCCGAAGGCGACCTCAGAGCTGCCTGGCTACCGTGTCCGCCCCGCACTCCACGCAGCGCGGGCAGCGTTCGCGGCCGTCCCATGCAGACCAGCCGAAGTCGGTCGGGGCCAGGGGTCCCCCGCCCGTGTTGCGGACAGGCGCGCCCAACACGCCGCCCCCTCCAGCAGATCATGCCCGACGCCGCGGGCGGACCGTACGGGAAGAACCGCGCCGGTTAGGGCCCCGTCGGTTCCTCGCCCGCGCACATGGTCCCGGCAGCGCGGTCGTCGGCTCGGCGGGGTCGGCGGGCTCGGCCCTGTCGCCAACCACGGCAGCTCGTACGTCGCTCATCACCGGGTCATGCCACGGCGACACCACGGCCTGGCCGGGCCGGACCTGCTGAACACCCTTCAGGCATGAGCTCCGACGGTGACCGTGCCGACGGTCAGGCGCGGCCGGGCCTCGAGGAAGGCGCCGATGCGCTCGACTTGTTCGTCGAGCTGCTTGTGCTGTCGGGCGGTCAGTTCGCCGAACGGCTCGACGGTGATGGCGACTGCCTGGCCGGTCTTCTTCTGGTGCCAGACTCCCGCGACGACGCCGTCGACCACGAGCACCGGGTAGTTGCCGGCCTGGCCTCGGGCGAGCGCACGGTCCCGCGCCGGGCCGCGGTAGAGCAGTTCCCTGGGCTGCGCGCCGACGGCGAAGGCGTCGAAGTGCGGCAGCAGCAGGACGCCCCGGGCAGGCCCTCCGGGTTCGGTGTCTCCCTCGGCGGCCCAGGCGCGGATACCTTCCAGTGAGACCTCGGTGAGATCGCTGTTGCCGAAGATGCCGCGCGCCCAGGCGGGGGTGGTGGCCAGCCATCGGGCGAAGTGCTCGGGTGTGGCGGGTCCGTACGCGTGCAGGTATCGGCCCAGGAGCCAGCCGATCGCGTCGGAGTGCGGGGCGGGCGTGAAGCCGGGCAGCCATCGGGCCGGGCTGGTGTAGGTGACCTTGCGGCCCTTGTTCGGCCCGAAGCACAGCATTCCGCGGTGCGCTGCGGTCTCGGTCATCTGCCGCCAGCGCGGCCACTTGGTCTGGAAGGCCGGCATGACCGGGTCTGCGGCCCAGGAGCCGACCTGGTCGGCCAGTGCCTCGGTCAGCTCGTCGACGGTCAGCTCCCTGTCGGTGAGGATCGTTCCGATCGCCTCGACGAGCTCCTCGGTCTGCTCCTCGGTGATGCGGACGTCGGCCGCGAATCGGCCGGCGGCGGGGAGCGCGCCGAGGGCGCCGCACCACAGGGGCAGGTCGGCGGCGGGCAGGAGATGGACCGTGCCGCGGGGGCCGAAGGTCTTGACCAGGCTGTGGTCCGCCCACAACGCGTCCTGTACGTCCGTGTGCGTCGCGCCGCGCAGCCGCAGGCCGATCGACACCTCGGCGGCGGAGAGGACCTGTGCGTGCGTGCCGCACATCGCGGCCGCGGCGTCGGCCGGACCGCCCTGCGCAAGCGGCGGGACCAGCCCGTGACGGCTCAGGCGCCGCCCGCACACCTCGCTCCACGTCAGCTTCACAGACAAGATCCTTAAGGGTGGTGTCGGCGCTCACCGGCAACCCTAGGAACCAATGCGGACACCTGGTGTCCTACATGCCCGCAACCGGGCTCACTCACCTCTTCGGCCGCTGTCCGGACCCGCCCGTTCCCGAAGCCCACCGCCGGGCGGAGAGCGCGATACCTCCCGCGCCTCAGCCTTGGGTGTACTGCAGGGCTTCTCGTACCGCGGCGGGAGCGCAGGGCCGGCCCATGAGGACGCCCAGGGTGAGCAGGGTGTCGTCGAAAGCCCGGCGGGCGGTCTCGTCGGTGGGGACGGCGGCCAGGCGTAGGCGGGCGTCGAAGAAGCGGGGTCAAGGGGCTTTCGGGACGAGCACGGTCAGGCGAAGAGGGTCCGGGTGCCGGTGAGCTGGAGGAGCCGCTCGACGGGGCGGCCGGCAGCGGTGATGTGCAGGCGGCGGCCGGCCTGTAGCGCGGTGCGGCGGACGGCCAGCAGGGCATTGAGAGCGGAGCAGTCGCAGAAGGAGACCCGCTGCAGGTCGAGGAAGAGATCTCCGCGGTGCGCGGCAAGGGCAATCAGGAGGGTTCTTCTCAGCGCGGAGGCGTTGGAAAGGTCGATCTCCCCGCTCACGCGGACGCGGACGTCCCGGGCGGCCCCGGGAGCGACCTCGATGTTCAGGCCGGCGACGAAGGTGACGTCGAGGCGCTCTTCATACATGATCCCGGTCATGGCCGCCGCCTCCCCGAAACGTGTCCTGGGGCTGCCCCTTCAGCAGCATCGTCGGCACTCATCCGGCATACGTCAAGAATCACCTGAAAATCTGGACGTATATACAAAATATGGGCATGCTGTGGGTATGGGTGACAAGGCTCCCCCCAGAGCACCGTGGACGTTCCTGACCAGCCACGCACGGGTTCTCCTGGCCCTGGCGCGGGATCCCGCCGTACGCCTCCGGGATGTCGCCGCGACCTGCAGGCTCACCGAGCGGACCGTCCAGTCGATCGTCGCCGATCTCGAAGCGGCGGGGTACCTCACCCGGGCACGCGAAGGGCGCCGCAACCGCTACCGGATCACCCCCGGAGCCAAGTTCCGCCACCCGGCCGAGGCCGACCGCGACATCGCCGAGCTCCTCGCCGTGTTCGCACGGAAGCCGGGCACGACCGGAACCCCCCGCCACGAAGCACAGCGGGTCTGACCCGCCTCGACGGACACCCCGGCCGGTCAACTCCGACCTACTCGACTCCCACCTTCTCCAAGTCGGTCAACCGGGCAAGGATGCGCTGGGAGAGTTCCGCGGCCGTCAGCCGGAACTGGCTCCAGCGATCCTTGGAGTCCGGCTTCATCGACGCCGAGAACCGGAAGCGCCCCTTGCTGTTGGGCTCGGTCACCATCTCGCCGAACGTGCCGCTCGGTATCAGCCAGGCCATCATGATCGCCCCCAGCTCGACATCCACGGCGACGAACAGCATGTCCAAGTTGCTCCGCGGCTGGAACGTCTGCGACCGCACGAAGGCCATCAGCCGACCCTGCTGAACTTGCGTTCCAGTCGACATCCGCGCCTTCACCTGGACCGCCAGCGTCGCGGAACTCCCGCGCCGGTGAAAGACGAGGTCCACTCCCTCGTCGTCCACGAGCGAGGTCGAGACGTTCAACTCACCGCCCGTGGCAAGGATGCACGAGGCTGCGACCAAATACTCGGCGGCCTTCCCCATGCGTCCGGCAGCCGGGCTCTTGTCCAGGTAGTCCTCGTCATCGCTCATGACCGGAATCTACCGAGCTCTCGCAGCAGAAAGCGGGCGATGCCGCGTAGGCGGCACCGGGCAGCGCCGGAGCCCAGCGGGCGTTGTGGGTCAGCGGGCGAGGGAGACGGCGAAGGGCTGGAAGCCGTGCCGGCGCAGGATGTGGGGCACGAGCAGGATCATGGCCTCGGTGGCGCGGGCTGTGGTGATGTCGCCGAGGTCCTCGATGCCTTCGGGCTGCCAGCCCAGGTCGCCGAGCAGACCGGTGACGGTCCTCTTCGCGTGTTCGTCGTCGCCCGAGAGATAGGCCGTCGGTGGGACGGCCAGGGTGTCGGGGGCGGTCATGACCATGAACAGCATGGTGTTGAGGGTCTTGACCACACGGGTGTCGGGGAGCGCGGCCTGGAGCTTCTCGGCGAGGCTGCTGCCGGGATAGCACAGGTCACCGGGCAGGCCGTCGGCGGCGTGGCGGGTTGCGTTGGAGACGTCGACGAGGATCTTTCCGGAGAGCTCGGTGCGCAGGTCGGCGAGGCGCTCCAGGGAGCTGTCGCCGGGCGTCGCGTTGATCACGATGTCCGTGGTGCGGGCGGTGGTGCGCTGGTCGGCGAAAGCGATCCGCGCGGCGGGCGCGACAGTGCGGGCCGCAGCGTCTTCGGGGCTGCGGGCTCCGAGGGTGACGTGGTGTCCGGCTGCGGCGAGCTTGCCGGCGAGGTGGGTGCCGACGCGGCCGGCTCCCAGGATGCCGATGGTGGTCATGCGGTGACGCTCCTTGCGGTTGTGGGTGGGACGGGCGCGGGTGTGCGGGGGACGGCCGGTCAGGCGATCGGCGAGAGGGCCTTGAGGGCGGCGGTGTGGATGCCGGGGGCGGCGGCCAGGAAGTCGCGGCTGCCGGTGTTCCAGGGTTCGCCTGCCAGGTCCGTGACGGTGCCTCCGGCTTCGGAGACCAGCAGGGCGCCTGCGACCAGGCCGGAGCGGACGTCGGAGAACTGCCAGAACGCGTCCATGCGTCCGGCGGCGACGTGGATGAGCTGCATCGTGGCGGGGACGGACACGCGTACGACCAGGCCGTCGATGAGCATGGCGGTGACGGAGTCACCCATCCGCCGGAGGGTGCGTTCGTCCTCGCCGGGCTTCGCCTGGCCGGTGCCGACGAGCGCGGCGCTCAGGTCGGTCTTGGCGGACACCTTCAGGGGTCGGTCGTCGAGTCGGGCACCGGCGCCGGCGACGGCGGTGTAGGTGTCGCCGTTCAGCGGCAGGTGGACGACGGTGAGTACCGGCTGGTTGTCGCGGACCAGGGTGGCGGTGACGGCCCAGTCGTCCAGGCCGTGGACGTGGTTGATGTTGCCCTCGGCGGGGTCGACGACCCACCACTCGCCGGGCGGGAGCGCGCCGCCGGCCAGCTCGTCCTCGGCCCACCGGGAACCTTGGCGGGCCCGCAGCAGCGGTTCCCGCAGCACCTCCAGCACCGCGTCGTCGTTGGCGTGGATCTCGCCGACGACCTCGTCCAGACTCACGCCCCGGGCGTGCGAGGTGTAGCGGTCGCGCAGCGTGACGCCTGCGGCCTTGACCGCGGCGGTCACGTCGGAGAGGAGCGTCGCGTCGGCGTCGAAAGGCATGGCTGTGCTCATGGCGGACTCCCTGGATTCGGTAGAGGCGGGGTGGCTGGCTCGCCCCGCACTTCGAAGGTAGGAGACCCGATCGTTAACAACAAGTGCATGCTTGTCACTTGTAGAGTTACTGCCATGCAACTGGATTTGAACCTGCTCACGGCGCTGGACGCCCTGCTGGAAGAGGGGAGCGTTGCCGGCGCGGCAGCACGCCTCCATGTCACTTCACCGGCGATGAGCCGCTCCCTGGGCCGCATCCGCAAGGCCACCGGTGATGAGATCCTCGTCCGGACCGGCCGCAGCATGGTCCCCACCACCCGGGCGCTGGCCATGCGCGCCGAGGTCCACGCCCTCGTACAGCAGGCCCACCACCTCCTGTCCGCTCAGCAGGAACTCGACCTGCCGGCCCTTGACCGGGTGTTCACCGTGCGCTGGCACGACGCCCTGACCGCGGCTTGCGGCGCCGCCCTGACCAAGGCCGTCCACCAGCAGGCCCCCGGCGTCCGGCTGCGCCTGTCCGCCGAGCCCGGGACGGACGACGCCGAGCTGCGCCGGGGCGAGGTCGACCTCGAATCGAGCTCCAGCGCTCCGACGCTCCCCGACATCCACCACCGCCTCATCGGCAGTGACCGGCTGGTCGTCGCCCTCCGTCCGGGCCACCCGCTCATCGAAGGCCCGCTGAGCCTCGAGCGCTACGCGGCCGCCGAACACCTCACCGTCTCGCGGCGCGGAAGTCTGCGCGACCCCATCGACGACGCCCTGACCGCACGCGGCCTCGAACGACGCGTCGTCGCCGCCGGGCCCACCGCAGCCTTCGCACTGCGACTCGCCCTCGAGACCGACCTGATCGTCACCCTCCCCGACGCGGTCACCCGCGCGGCCCGGGACCACCTCGGCCTGGTGACGCTGCCGCCGCCGCTCCCACTGCCCGACGTACCCCTGTACCTGCTGTGGCACCAGCGCTACGACAACGACCGCGCCCACACCTGGCTGCGAGACCTGGCCGCCGAAACCGTCCGAGCACTCTTCGCACCACCGAGCGCCTCTCGGCAGCCCCTCACCCACCGGACCGGGCAGTGACGGGCTACGCCCGGGATAGGCGTGCGGCAACCTCGATGCAGTGCGTCCGCGTACGACTGACGTCGTGTCATGGCACCCAGCCGCCGAGTCCGCCCGGCGGCTTCGCGTGCGGCGACTGAAGCGACCGTCGCCTGGTCCTGGCGTCCCACTGGCCCGTCCGTACTGGTCCTCGCACCCGCGGTTCAGTGCTCGCAGAGGGAGAACTCCCTTTCGTAGAGCTGCTCGTTGTGTTCGTCGACGAAGAACTTCCTTTCCCGCATGAGTTCCTCGCGGTAGGCCTTGGCCTGCTCGAGCGTCATGGTCGACGTGTCGGACCAGGGCTGCTGCGGCGGTACGTCGGAAGTCGACACGATCCGATCCGCAGGGTCGACCAGGAAGAACGCGAGGATCTTGCGGTGTCCCGGGCGGGCGGGGTCCGCGAGGCGGAACGCGTCCACGCGGTGCTGCAGGACGTTGGGGAACGCCAGGCAGCGGCCCGCGGGGGTCGGTACCGAGCCCAGCACCTGGTTCAGCGCGTCTTCGTCCTGGAGGCCATAGACCTCGCGCAGCCCGTCGTCGTCGTTCTGTTCGTAGTGCGGGTCGTCGAGTGCGGCCCGGAACCCCAGGCGGCTCTCGGTGATGTTCTCGCTGTCCCAGTAGTAGATGCCGGTCGAGACGATCCGCTCGTTCAGCATTCCCTCGACATGCCAGGAGCCTCCGGCGTACTCGGGCGCGTCCGGGGTGAGGTGGACGGTGGCGAGCTTGACGATGACCTGGAGCCGGCGGCCGCGCAGGTCGACCCGGGCGTCGGCGTCGGGCAGTGCGGGCGGGCTGAAGGCCGGAGCGTCCGGGACGTTCGGGCTGCGGTTCTCCCGCCATGCCTCATAGGCCTCTTCCCAGACAGCGCGGGCATCCATGTACGTCGCGTCGTCA
The DNA here is from genome assembly GCF_040612195.1 of Streptomyces sp. NPDC006450. Classification (NCBI taxonomy): domain Bacteria; kingdom Bacillati; phylum Actinomycetota; class Actinomycetes; order Kitasatosporales; family Streptomycetaceae; genus Streptomyces; species Streptomyces sp. NPDC006450. Next base: position 29,742 of record NZ_JBEXPT010000009.1, read on the forward strand.
CTGTAGGACGACCGACGCGGATACTCCGGTTCCGAGTCGTACCAGCCGTAGGGATCGGCCTCGATCCGCAGGGCCCGCGGGTGGAGAAGATCGGTGAGCACGTTCTCGAACAGCGGGCGCAGGCGCGCGAACACGTCGGGCAGGACGCACGCCAGGGCGCGATGCGCCTCGGGGTGGACGTTGTTGACGTACGAGCGGAAGGCGACGGCCCCGTCGTCACTGACGTCGACGTCCGTGGGCAGCCACTGGAACCTCTCCGAGAACTCGTACTTCGAGTACTGGTTCGTCGGGTTCTGCCAGGCCCGCTCGGGTCCGCCGCTCACGTCGCTCACCAGGCAGAACAGTGAGGGGTGCACGAGGTCCAACACCTGGCCGCCGGATCCCGGATGCCAGTCCCGATCCGCTTCGGGGACCTCTTCCAGGACCCGGGCCGCCTCACGCAACCGGGACCTGAGCTGCTCGTCGACGAGGGTGTCCGACTGCCAGACGCCGTCGACCGCGGACACCTCGATGCCGGTCCCTGCGTCCCGCAACGCGGCGTAGTGCCCCAACTCGGCGAGGACGTAGCCCACCTGCGCTTGGGTCAGACCCTGCGCCACCGCTTCCTGCGTCCATCGGGCGACGACGTCGGCGTTCTTCATCTTGTCGAACCACGCGGGTTTGGCCCGCAGGTGCGAGCTGCACTGCATCATCTGCAACTCCCGCAGCGTCCGGGGCGTCGCGAACGCCCGGGAACGGGAGGTCTGAAAAGGCAGCGGGAAGGCGGACAGGCCGGTCACTTCTGGTGGTCCTCACGATCGGTGTGCGGTGCCCGGAAGAATAGCCCGCCCCACTGACACCACAGCCGGGGCCCCAAGCAGCAGGGACCGGCGCGGTCGCCCGCCCGGGAGCCGGGCACCACCAGCCGTGATCGCGTGGCGCGGCGGTTCTTCTCTTGACCGACGCGATGGCGTTCTCGCGTCCCACGCCAGGGAATTGCAGTGTCCGGGGCGGTCCGTCACCGTGCCCCCGTTGACATGGGGTGGGTACACCGCACGGCGCACCCACCCCATTCGTCGTGCGGGTCTACGGGAGCTTCAGCCACGGGCTGCGGAACGGCAGCGTCCACGTCCCGGAAGCGGTCCAGTTGATCTGCGTGTAGTTGGCATACGCCTCACCGGTCTCGGCCGTGGTGTCGCCGAAGTCAGGAGCCGTGAAGTGCTTGTCGTCGACTGCTCCCGAGGGGCAGGGGTACACCTTGTTCGACACGACCTGCGAATTGCCCGTCCGGACTGTCCGAATGGCGATGTTGCAGGCCGGGTGCCCCGCAGCCAGACTGATGTACGCGTCGGGTCGCCCCACTCCCCACCGGGGCGAGCTGATACAGGGCTTGATCTTGACCCACTGACCGCCGGACCCGGCGTAGTAGGTGCCGCAGCCGCCTCCGCCGGCCGCCTGGGCGTGGGTACCCGCCGTGACGGACGCCACCACGATTCCGACTACGGCGCCGGTTCGTGCCGCTGTGTGAATGAATCCACGCATGAATCCCCCGTGCAAGTTCCCCGCCGGTCATCGGCAGGACGGTGGGCCTCACGGTAGGACAGGCGGCGCGCTCCGGAGCGTAGGCGTGCGGAAGGTTGCGGATCTTGAGAGCTTCCCACGGACTGCCGATGTCAGCGCGTGATCCGTCCTCAGAGCTGACCGCTGCGCAGCGGTAGCGGGCCGGGGTGGTGAAGCAGGAGGTGCGGGCCCCGGTGCCCTCTCCCCCACGTTCGATCACGTGGGGGTTCGGCCGGTCCCGGCTGGGTGATGTGGGGCGAGGTCGCGGGCGGCAACGGCTTCCGCGTCATGGCCTACGACGTGCCTTCGCAGCTGCCCTGGAGCCAGGGGCGGAATCCGTTCTTCGTCTCCGTGCGCGGTGACGACACCCGGGAGATCAGCGCCCTGTGGGGCAAGCTCGCCGTGGGCTCGACCGTGATCCGTCCGCTGGAGCCCGCGCAGTGGGCACCGCTGTACGGCATGCTCACCGACCGGCTCGGCATCACCTGGGTCCTGGACGTCGCCTCCCCGTACAACGGCTGACGTCGGGACGCCGAGCGGCCACGGGTCACGTCCGGTGTCTCATGGGCGGCCGGCCGGGTCCTGGGCCTGGTCCCTGAGGTCCTCCGCGGATCCCGGCTGCGCGGGCACTGCGGCCAGGACGGCACCCGACGACCTGCGTCGCCGGCCGGCCCAGGCGGCCACGGGTTCGGTGTAGCGGGCGGTGAGCGGGCCCGTCACCACGAGGATCAGCACGTACGCGGTCGCGAGCGGGCCCAGCGCTGGCTCGATGCCCGCCGTGACGGCGAGGCCCGCGATGACGATGGAGAATTCGCCGCGGGCCACCAGGGTGCCCCCGGCCCGCCAGCGACCCTTGACGCCGACCCCGGCCCGCTGGGCCGCCCAGTATCCGGTCGCGATTTTCGTACCGGCCGTGACCACTGCGAGCGCGAGCGCGGGCAGCAACACGGGCGGGATGCTCGCGGGATCGGTGTGCAGGCCGAAGAACACGAAGAACACGGCTGCGAACAGGTCCCGCAGGGGACTCAGCAGGGTGTGTGCGCCCTCGGCCACCTCTCCCGAGAGGGCGATGCCGACGAGGAAGGCACCGACCGCGGCGGACACCTGGAGGTGCTGCGCGACGCCCGCCACCAGCAGGGTCAGACCGAGGACCACGAGGAGGAGCTTCTCGGGGTCGTCGCTGGAGACGAACCGGGAGATGTGACGTCCGAAGCGGACCGCGACGAAGAGGACCGCTCCGGCGACGCAGAGGGCGATGGCGAGCGTCGCGCTCCCGGCGGCGAGGCTCACGCCGGCCAGGAGGGCGGTGATGATCGGCAGGTAGACCGCCATGGCGAGGTCTTCGAGGACCAGGATGGACAGGATGACCGGGGTCTCCCGGTTGCCGACGCGGCCGAGGTCCCCCATGACCTTGGCGATGACACCGGAGGACGAGATCCAGGTGACCCCTGCCAGGACCACGGCGGCGACCGGACCCCAGCCCATCAGCAGGGCTGCGACCGCGCCCGGTACGGCGTTGAGGGCGAAGTCGACCAGCCCGGCCGGGTACTGGGTTCTGAGGTTGGAGACCAGGTCGCTGGCCGTGTACTCCAGGCCCAGCATCAGCAGGAGCAGGATGACGCCGATCTCGGCGCCGATCGCGACGAACTCCTCGCTCGCCCCCATGGGCAGGAGTCCGCCGGTGCCGAAGGCGAGTCCGGCCAGCAGGTACAGGGGTATCGGGGAGAACTGGAAGCGGCCGGCGAGTCTGCCCAGCAGGCCCAGGCCGAGGATGATCGCACCGAACTCGATCAGGAACACCGCGGAGTGCACAGGCGATCACTCCCGTCCGAGCAGGGAGGCTGCCGCGCCGACGCCCTCGCGGGTGCCGATCACGATGAGCGTGTCCCCGCCGGCGAGCCGGAAATCGGGTGCGGGGGACGGGCGGGCTTCCGCGCGGCGCAGTACGGCCACGATCGACGCGCCGGTCTCGGTCCGCATCCGCGTCTCGCCCAGCAGGCGGCCGTTCCAGTACGAATGGACGGACAGCTCGATCCGCTCGGCCACCAGCCCGAGATCGGTGGTGTGCAGCACGTTCGGACTGTGGTGAGCGGGCATCAGCGCGTCGATCAGGGAGGCCGTTTCCGCACCCGTCAGGTGCAGCGACTGGGCACAGGCGTCGGGGTCGTCAGCCCGGTAGAGGTTCACTGTCCGGGTTCCGTCGCGGTGCGCGACCACGGACAGGTGGCGGCGCTCGCGGGTGGTGAGGTCGTACTGGACCCCGATGCCGGGCAGTGGTGTGGTGCTCATCCGTGGAGCAGGCACAGCTGTCCCCCCTCGTGTTCGCTCGTACGTGGTGCCTTGGCGGCGGACGCCCGGTCCCGGGCAGGAGAAGCCGCACGGCGGGCCCATCGTGCCACTTTCCCGCTGCCGGACATACGGGTGCCGGCACAGAGGGACAGTACCCCTCCACCAGAGTGCGGACGGGGACGGGACGTGGGCTCCGCCGCAGTTCAGAGCACCTGGAGACGGGATGGCCGGCGGGTCGGGGCGGAAGCTGGGGGACCGACTGGAAAGGTATGTGGCGTTCCGCAACGATCTGCACCAGGCCCGTCCAGGGGATGCGCGAGACGAGCGCTGCCGATCGGCGCCGGACTCCTCGTCCGTCGCCGGCCGCGCCCGCGTTCGCCGGCAGCCAGGACGGGCTTGCCCTGGGGTGGCAGTCGGGTCGAATATCGTTCCGAGAGACCGTGTCGTTGGGGCGCCATTCCACGGGCCCCGGGGATGGCGAGGTGAAACGCCATGAAACCGGCTTTCCACATCGGGACCACACGCAAGGGCAGCACGCTTGCCCTGGTCCCTGCCGGAGACCTCGACCTGGACAGCTGCCCGGCCTTCGACCAGGTGGAGCAGATGGCCGACCAGGGGACCACGGTCGTGGCCTGCAGCATGGAGCGCGTCCCCTTCATGGACCTCAACGGCTTGCACTGCCTCCTCGCCCTGGCCCACCGCCTCGAAACCCGCGGCACCCGGCTGATCGTCTACGCCTGGCAGCCGCAGCCCCGGCGCCTCCTCGGGCTCGTCGACGACCTGAGCGACCTGCCCGACGCCAAAGTCCGGGAACGCCTGGCCGCCGCGGCAGCCCTACGGAGCGTTCTCGACCACCGCGCGCACGAAGGCCACGATCACGGCGTACGGACGCCCGACTCCGGCTCCGTCCGGTCCGGTGCCATCGCGGGGCTCAGCCGCAGACCAGGCGCGTTCCGCTCCTCGGCTGCGTGAGACCGCCGGGTCCGCCCCCTGTGACCTTCTCGCGCGGGGTGTCGGCTGCTGGGCCCTGCCGGGGCCTCGGCGCGGGTCAGTCGTGACGTCCGGGTATCTCGTCCTACCAGTGGGGCAGGATCTCCCTCGCCGTCCGCATCCCACGGGCGGCGTCGTGCCGTTCCCGTTCTGCCCCCTCCCGGATCATGCGTCGAAAGCCGATGAGCGCGCAGTGCTCGGCGGAATCGGGCCCGTCCCCGGGCAGTCTGGCGATGGAGTCCATGAGGCGCTGCGGCTGAGGTTGCCATCCCGCGACGACGACCCCGAGGCCGCCGCTCTCCAGGCGCCTGTGGAGGTCGAGGAAGTACAGGAAGCCGGCCGAGTCCATGAACGACACCTCGTGGACGTCGATCAAGGCGACGGAGACCCGGGACAGCACGGCGTCGATCACCTGGTGGAGCGCCGGTCCGGCTGCCGCGTCCAGCTCGCCCACGGCGCTGACCAGGGCCGAGGTGCCGGCGTACTGGATCGCCGTGGCGAAAGAGGCCGTCATGGTGGTGCCCTTCCTGCTGCCAGTTGGCCTTGTCGGGCGGCGCCTTCGCCGCCCGAGGGACCCCAATCCTGCCCGCGACCGGCACGCCGTACGGGACAGGGCGCGCCGCCGAACGGACCAGGCCCGTCCACCGTCGGCCCTGCGGATCGTACGGATCCCCAAACGTGCACGGTGCCCTTTTCGCCCGTTCGGACCCCTTTGATTGATCCTTTCAGGGCAGTGTCTCGCGCATGAAGTGACAGTGACCGCCCACGACCGCCTTCCGCGCCGCCGGGCGACCGGATACCCCGGGACGGCAGGATCCGGCATCGGGTGTGCGGCACCGCCCATGGGGCAGGCGCACTGTATGTCCCTTTTGAAGCATTCCGTCGCTCCATGGACCGACAGCACGCTCTCCCTCCTCACGCAGGGCTACGCGTGGCTTCCCGACCGGATGCGGGCCGCCGAGGACGGCCCGGTCAGAACCCACCTGCTGGGCCGGCCGACGATCGCGCTGCGCGGTCCGGAGGCGGTCCGGTTCTTCTACGACGAGGACCACGTCGTACGGGCCGCCGCCCTGCCGGATCCCGTGCTGGCCACCCTGTTCGGGTACGGCGCCGTCCATAGCCTCGACGGCCGGGCACACCGCGTCCGCAAGGCCATGTTCCTCTCGCTCCTCACGGATGCGAACGTTGTCGCGACACTGGGCGCGCTCGTCCGGAGGCGTTTCCTGGACACCGTGACCGGCCGTCCGTGGGACCGCCAGGTCCTCTTCGACACCGCCGCCGAGTCCCTCGCACTGGCCGTCTGCGACTGGGCGGGCCTCCCCCTGGCCGGCGCGACGGTCGCGGACCTGTCCCATGACTGCACGGCCATGGTCGACGGCTTCGCGACGCCCGGTCCGCGCCACGTCCGTGCTCTCCGGGCCCGGTCGCGGCAGGAGCATGCCCTCGCGAATCTGGTCACCGACGTCCGCGCGACGCGGGCCGACGCGGTCACCGCGGGTTCCGCCCTCGGCGTCGTGGCCCGCCACCGTGACGCCGACGGCAATCTTCTGGACCCCCGGATCGCCGCCGTCGAACTGCTGAACATCATCCGGCCCACGGTCGCGATCGCCTGGTTCGCCACCTTCGCCGCCCACGCCCTGCACCGCTGGCCCCACCACCGCGAACTGCTGCGCTCCGGCACCGACGACGGCTACGCCGTGGCCTTCGCCCACGAGGTACGGCGCTTCTACCCGTTCGCCCCCTTCGTCGCAGGCCTCGCGGCGCGCGACCTGACCTGGCGGGGCGAGGAGATCGCGAAGGACACCCTGATGCTGCTCGACCTGTACGGCCAGAACCACGACCCCGCCCTGTGGACCACCCCGTACCGGTTCGATCCGCACCGCTTCGCCGGTCCGCACGGCCCGCTCGACCTCCTGGTGGCCCAGGGCGGCGGTGACCCCGCCCACGGCCACCGGTGCCCCGGTGAGGACATCACCGTGACCGTCCTCGCGGTCCTGGCGACGGAGCTGGCCCGGCTCGACTTCGACGTCCCCGAGCAGGATCTGTCCATCCCCCTGTCACACATTCCGACCCTGCCCCGCAGCGGCTTCGAGCTGATCCTGCGCCCCTAGGCCGCCTCTTTCGGATCAGGGACGGCCGGCTCGTCGGAGTCCGCGGCGTGGCCCGGGACCGGGTGAACCGGGGCCGCCTCGACGTCAAGGACCTCTACGGCCGGCAGGCCATCTCCTCCTCACGGGCACCCCGCACGACGAAGACGCCTACCGCTCCCTGAACCCCGACGGCAAGGCGGTCCTGCGCGCCGCCCCGTACGTCCCTGCGCCCGAGCAGCCCGACGCCGACCACCCCCTGTGGCTCACCACCGGCCGCACCCTGTACCAGTTCCACACCCGGACCCGGACCGGGCGTGTGCCCGAACTGCGGGCCGCCGCCCCCGACATGTGGATCGAGATGTCCGCGGCCGACGCTGCGGCGGCCGGGATCACGGAGGGGGACCTCGCCGAGGTGTCCACCCGGCGAGGAACCGTCCGGGCCCGGGCGCGCATCACCGGCATTCGGGAAGGCGTCGTCTTCCTGCCGTTCCACTACGGCTACCGGGACGCCCCCGACGGAGCCGGCCACCACCGGGCCGCCAACGAACTCACCGCCGCCACCTGGGATCCGGCCTCGAAACAGCCGCTGTTCAAGACCGGCACCGCCCGCATCGCCCTGGCTGGGCCTCTCCGGCCCGGCACCGGCGCCCACGACCACCGCCTCCACCCCTGCGACCGCCCCGGCCGCGCGGCGCGACGCAGGGCGTGAGAAGGGCACCTGAACGACCAGGAACGCACTCGATACCACCGCCGGTGCCCAGCGGAGGCGGACTGTCAGGGGCGTGGGTCACAGTTGAGAAGAGCGACGGTGCATCCCGCGTGGACACGAGGTGATCCTGATGAAGCAGGCGATCCGAGCCGAAGGGCTGGCCAAACGCTTCAAGGAGACGCGTGCGCTGGCCGGGGTGGATCTTCAGGTACCGCCAGGGACCGTCTGTGGCTTGCTGGGCCCCAACGGAGCGGGGAAGACCACCGCCGTCCGCATCTTCGCCACCCTCCTGCTCCCGGACGGCGGGCGGGCGGAGGTCGGCGGCCATGACGTCGTCCGGGCCGCGGGACGGGTCCGTTCCCTGATCGGGCTCACGGGACAGTACGCCGCCGTGGACGAGAACCTGACCGGTACGGAGAACCTGCTGATGATCGGCCGGCTGCTCGGCATGCCGCGCGGCGACGCCCGGGCCCGGGCGGCCGACCTGCTCGACCGGTTTCATCTGACCGACGCCGCGGGGAGGGCCGCCAAGGCGTACTCGGGGGGCATGCGGCGGCGGCTCGACCTCGCGGCCAGCCTGGTCGGCCGGCCGGAGATCCTCTTCCTCGACGAACCGACCACCGGGCTCGACCCCCACAGCCGCGGCTAGGTGTGGGACATGCTGCGCGCCCTGGTCTCGGAGGGCATGACCACCCTGCTGACCACGCAGTACCTGGACGAGGCCGATCGGCTCGCCGACAACATCGTGGTGATCGACAAGGGCGCGGTGATCGCCGACGGCACCCCGGACGAGCTGAAGTCGCAGGTGGGCGGGCAGGTACTGCAGCTGCGCCCCGCCCGCGCGGCCGATCTCGGCGCGGCGCACGCGCTGATCACGGAGGCGGCCGGACCACAGACCAAGATCGAGGGTGACGGGATCACCGCGCCCGTCAGCGATCCGGGGCTCATGCCGAGCGTGGTGCGCAGACTGGACCAGGCGGGTATCGAAGTCGGCGAACTGACCCTGCGGCGCTCGTCCCTCGACGAGGTGTTCATGGTGCTGACCGGTCACCGCGCGGCACCGGACGGAGCCGGCGCCGGGACCGAGTCCGACGACGAGCACGTGACGGCGGGGAGCCCGTCATGACGAGCACGACGAGCCTCGACGGCATGAGCCGCAGCGGCAGGGTGCGGCCCCTCGTGGCCATGCGGCAGACCGCCACCATGGCGTGGCGCAGTCTGGTCTCGGTGAAGCACAACCCTCTGGAACTCGTCGACTACAGCATCACCCCGATCATGTTCGTGTTCCTGTTCACCTACGTCTTCGGTGGCCAGATGGCGGGTTCGCCGCAGGAGTACCTCCAGTACGCACTCGCGGGGATCATCGTCCAGAACACGCTCTTCATGAGCATGTACACCGCCATGTCGTTGAACTCCGATCTCACCAAGGGGGTCTTCGACCGGCTGCGCAGTCTGCCCATCGCCCGGTCGGCACCGCTCTTCGGCCGCATCACGGCCGACCTGGCCAAGCAGCTCTGGGCCATGATCCTCATGATCGCGCTGGGCCTGCTGCTGGGCTTCGAGATCACCGGGGGCCTCGTGGGCTTCCTCGGTGCGACCGCGTTGCTGCTGACCTTCGCCGCCGCCGTCTCGTGGACCGCGGTACTGATCGGGATGGTGGCCGGGGACGTCGAGAAGGTGCAGGTCTACGCCTTCACGTTCATCTTCCCGATCACGTTCACCAGTAGCGCCTTCGCCCAGGTCGACACGATGCCCGGCTGGCTCCAGGCGTGGGTGGAGGTCAACCCCGTCACGCATCTGTCGGACGCGTTCCGCGGACTCCTGCTCGGCACCCCCGCGGGCCAGCCGATCGTCTGGTCCCTGGTCTGGGCGGCGGGCATCGCGGCTGTCTTCATGCCACTGGCGATGCGCGCGTACCGGTCCCAGGACCGTTGACCGCTCGGTTCGGCGCGGCCCGGTCAGCGCAGGGTTTTCCAGAACGCGTAGCGGTGGTCCTCGGCGAAGTCCGCGGGGTGGATGCCGCCGGGCGCCGCGGCGAGGGACTGTGCGTGGGGTGCCGTCGGGGGGGTGGGCTTCCAGCGGACTCATAGGTCCGTCAGGACGGCGGGTGGGTGGTGAGCCAGTGGCGGGCGATGTGCTCGCGCGTGGTGACCCATGCTCCGCCGCGCTGCGCGACGTGCTTCAAGAACCCGTCCAGCGCACGGATGCGGCCCGGGCGGCCGATGATCCGGCAGTGCAGGCCGACGCTCATCATCCGCGGCCGGTCGGCCCCTTCGGCGTGCAGCGTGTCGAAGGTGTCCACGAGGTAGGTGAGCATGTCGTCGGCCGTCGTGAACCCGTGCACGATCAGGAACTTGAAGTCGTTCGCGTCGAGGCCGTACGGCACCACGAGGTGCGGGCGGCCGGCTGCCTCCACGTAGAACGGCAGGTCGTCCGAGTAGTCGTCGGAGTCGTAGAGGAAGCCGCCCTCCCGTGCCACCAGCGTCCTCGTGTGCCCGCTGGTGCGGCCGGTGTACCAGCCCACGGGACGGCGGCCCACGAGTCGCTCGATGGTCGCTGTCGCCCGCTGGATGTCGGCGCGCTCCACCTCCTCGGGCACGTCCCGGTAGTCGATCCAGCGCCGGCCGTGGCTCGCCACCTCCCAGCCCGCCGCGCCCATCGCCCGCGCCGCCTCGGGGTTGCGTTCGAGCGCCTGCGCCACCGCGAACACGGTCAGCGGCGCGCCGTGGGCCGCGAGCGTGCGGTGGACGCGCCAGAAGCCGGCGCGTGATCCGTAGGCGAACATCGACTCGGCGTTCAGGTCGCGGCCGCCCACCACCGGCGGCGCGCCCACGATCTCGTGGAGGTAGCCCTCCGACTCCGGGTCGCCCTCCAGGACGTTGCGCTCACCGCCTTCCTCGTAGTTGAGGACGAGGCTGACGGCGACCCGGGCGCCCCCGGGCCAGGCGGCACGCGGCGGCAGGGCGCCGTATCCGACGAGATCACGCTGAGGCCCGGACACGGGCCGGACTCTACCGCCGGTCCCGCGCCACCCCCTGCAGGCCGCGCCCGCCAGGACGAGCGTCCCCGGCCCGGCGGCCGGTCGGATGACGACGACGGCCTCCGGTCCGCTGTCCGGTTCGAAGCGGATCAGCACCGACTTGCAGGCCGGCGTGTTGCTCACGTCGGAGGTGGCGCCACATTCGGGGGCCGGGGCCAGGCCCGGGCCTGCCGCCCGGCCCGCCCCGGCCTGGGTGCCGTAGGGCGTCAGACCACCGTCACCGGGTGGCGCACGACGGCGTCGAAGAGGTAGCCCTGAGTGTTGTGGACCGCCGTCTCGGGCTGCGTCCGCCCGGTGGTGTCGGTGGCGCGCGCCAGCAGGGCGGTCGCCCCCGTGGTCCGCGGTGTCCACGGCAGCGACCAGCGCACCCAGCCGCCCCGCTGCGGAACGTCGTGCAGGCGCGCCCGGTGCCACCGCGCACCTCCGTCGGTGCTGACCTCCACCCGGTGCACGGGAGCCGCGCCCGACCAGGAGCGGCCGGTCAGCAGCCGCGGGCGGTGCACCGGGAGGGTCGCCCCCAGCTCCAGCTCGAAGGCGCTCTTGAGGGTCTGCCGGGTCAGCGGAACGCTGCCCTCCGCCGGCTGGCCGGGCCCGAACAAGCGGTACAGGTCGGTGTTCCACGGCGTGTACAGCGGCTGCCCGCTCACCTCGATGTCCCCGACCCACTTGATCGAGGAGATCCCGATCCAGTTCGGTACGACCACCCGGACCGGACCGCCGTGGTCGGGCGGCAGCGGCACGCCGTTCATCTCGTACGCGAGGATCACGTCGTCCAGCGCCTTTGACACCGGCAGCGGGCGCCGCACGTGCCCCCAGTTCACCCCGTTGGTCACCACCTCGTCGTCCAGGCCCCTGGGCAGGACGTCCACCGCGTCCCGGGTCACTCCGGCCAGGCGCAGCACGTCGGACAGCCGGGCCCCGCGCCAGCGGGCCGTGCCGATCGCGCCGAGGGTCCAGGCGGTCCCGGTCACCTGCTGGCCCTGCTGCGTGGTGTAGAAGCTCCGGCCGTTGCCGGCGCATTCGATGAACAGCGTGCGTTCGACCGCGGGCAGGGAGCGCAACCGGTCGTACGAGAGCCGCACCGGGCCCCGGGACAGGGCGTCGCCCCACACGTTCAGTTCCCACTCCCCCGCGTCGATGCGCGGTGTCGAGGTGTGGTTGCGGACGAAGAACCGGTCGAGGGGGGTCAGCTGCCCCGTACCGCGCAGGGCGGCGAAGTTCGTCTCCGCGTTGGTGCCCCGGATGGTGAACAGCTCGGGCGGCAACGGCTTCAGGATCCCCGGCAGGGCCGTCGCCGTGCCGGCGGCTCCGGCGGCCCCGGCGACGGCGTTCCCGGAGGCCGCGGCGGTTCCCGCCGAGGCCAGGCCGAGGGCGCCGGCCGCGGTCCCCGCCGCGAAGAGCCGGAGCAGGTCGCGCCGGTCCACCCCCGCCGAACGGGCGTGCCCGCTCGCCCACTGCCGCAACCGCGTGCGGTCGTACTGGCTCTCGTCCGACGGGTCGGGGGAAGGGGTGGGGCTCATGGCGTGACACTCCTCGGTCGTGGTTTCCCGACGGACCGTAGAAGCCCGGCCCCCACCAGCGGGAGTCTCCCCCCGGGATGTCCACAAACGTGCAACACCCCCGCAACACACGGCTGGTGACCATCGGTTGGGTCGTCCGATCAAGGTCCGGCGGCGCGCTCGTGAACCGCTGCCGAGTGGGTCGAAGACCACCCGCGCCAGGGTCGAGGCGCGTCCGGCCGCGGGGCTCCGTCCGTGCCGGTTCCCACGGAGTTTCGCCCGACGGAGTCCCACCCGCCGTCAACCGTTGCGAAACGGTCATGGATCGGTCATCAGCCGCCGGGCAATACTGCGAGCACACCGCGGTGCCTTCTTCCCGTCGGTGATCGCTTGTCTTCCAGGGGGAATTGACGTGCGCACACCTCGTATTCGGAGAACGTCGGCGGCCGCCTCGGCGGCCGTCGCCGCCATCGCACTCACGGCGGGTCTCACCACACCCGTCGCCGCCGCGCCCATGACCGGCGGCTCGGGCGTCGGAGCGGGTCAACCGCCCGCCGCCGGGCAGGGGTTCACCCAACTGACCCTGGTCACGGGGGACCAGGTCACCGTGGACTCCGAAGGCCGCCCGGTCGGCTTCGCGCCGGCCAAGGGGCGGGAGAAGATACCCGTGTCGGTCCGCCGTAACGAAGGCGGCAGCAGGCTCGTCCCGCTCGATGCCCGGCACCTGATCGAGTCCGGCCGGCTCGATCCCCGCCTCTTCGATCTCACCGAACTCTCCCGCCGCGAGTACCGCACGGCACGCGGCGACCAGCTGAAGCTGATCGTCCGCTACGACGGCGCCGCCCCGGCCGCCAAGTCCGCCCTGCGTTCCGCGGGCGGCCCGCGCGTGGATCGTACGTACGGACTGCTCGACGCGGAGGCCGTGACCGCAACCCCGGCAAGTGCCGCCGCGCTCTGGAAGGGGCTCACCGGCCAGGAGGGCGGCGCCGCCCGTCTCGATGCCCCGTCCGGCATCGCCTCCGTGTGGCTCGACGGTGTCCGCGCCGCCGGCCTGGACAGGAGCACGCGGCAGATCGGCGCCGACCAGGCCTGGGCCGCCGGCTACGACGGCACCGGCGTGAAGATCGCCATCCTCGACACCGGCATCGACACGGCCCACCCCGACCTGGCCGGCCGGGTCGTCGCCGCGGCGGACTTCTCCGGATCCGGCAGCACCGCGGACCGCTACGGCCACGGCACCCACGTCGCCTCCATCGCCGCCGGTACCGGGGCCAGGTCGGGAGGGAAGTACAAGGGCGTGGCGCCGGGAGCCAAGCTGCTCAACGGCAAGGTCCTCGGCGACGAAGGCTACGGCAGCGACTCCGGGATCCTGGCCGGCATCGAGTGGGCGGTCACGCAGGGCGCCCAGGTCGTCAACCTCAGCCTCGGGGGCCCCGACGCGCCCGGGATCGACCCGGTCGAAGCCGCCGTGAACCGGCTCTCCGCCGACCAGGGGATCCTCTTCGCCGTCGCCGCCGGCAACGACGGGAAGGCCGGGCCGGGCACGATCGACTCCCCCGGCAGCGCCGACGCCGCCCTCACCGTGGGCGCCGTCGACAAGGCCGACGTCCTCGCCGACTTCTCGGGCATCGGCCCCCGCGCCGGCGACGGCGCCGTCAAACCCGACGTCACGGCCCCGGGCGTGGGCATCACCGCGGCCGCCGCCGTCGGCAGCGCCATCGAACGCAAGGTCGGCCAGAACCCGGCGGGCTACCTCACCCTCTCCGGCACCTCCATGGCCGCGCCGCACGCGGCCGGCGCCGCCGCCCTGCTCAAGCAGCAGCACCCGACGTGGACCGGGGCCCAGATCAAGGGGATCCTCACCGGCTCCACCCAGGCCGGCCCCTACAACGCCTTCCAGCAGGGCAGCGGCCGGATCTCGGTCGCCCGGGCGCTCGGCCAGTCGGTGGTCGCCGAACCCCTCGCGCTGGCCTTCGCCGACCAGCAGTGGCCGCACGAGGACGACGTCCCCGTCACCCGCAAGGTCACCTACCGCAACCTGGGCACCGCACCGGTCACCCTGAACCTGTCCGTCACCGCCACCGGCCCCGACGGCAGGCCCGCCCCGGCCGGCTTCCTCGCCTTCGCCCGACCGCGGGTCACGGTCCCCGCCGGCCGGACCGCGTCGGTGGACCTCACCCTGGACACCCGGCTCGGCGGCTCCGTCAACGGCCGGTACACCGCGCACGCGGTGGCGACCGCGGCCGGGCAGAGCGTCCGTACCGCGATCGTCGCCGATCGCGAGGTCGAGACGTACGCGCTGACCATCCGCCACATCGGCCGGGACGGCAAGCGGCCGGCCGCCTACTTCAGCAGCCTCCAGGGCGTGAGCGGCCTGGCCACCGGCAGGAGCTTCACCAACCACGAGGGCTCCGACTCCCGGACCATCCGCGTCCCCAAGGGCAGCTACATGCTCGACTCGCACCTCTGGGCCGACCCGCAGAACAGCGAGGAGGGCCTCGACTGGATCTCCCAGCCCCGCCTCGACGTCACCCGCGCCACCACGGTCACGGTCGACGCCCGCACCACCAGGCCGGTGGACATCACGGTGCCCTCGGACACGCCCGTCGACGGGTTCACCACCCCCAGCTACGAGTTGCGCGTCGGCAAGGTCGGCTACACCTTCGGATGGTGGCTGCACTCCGCAATCCCCCTGCGCACTCGCGGCCAGGGGCCCGAGCCGGCCGCCGGAACCAGTCTGACCCAGCGGTGGGACAAGCACGCGGTGTCCGAGACCGAGGAGTACCACACCACGCTCGGCGGCCCGGTGCGCACTCCGGCCACCGGCTACACCCGCCACCTGAAGGCCTCCGACCTGGCCACCGTCACCGTCGATCACGGCTCCTCGGCCCCCGGAAAGGAAGGCGTCGTACGAGCGGTCGGCCGGCTACCGGGCAACGGCGGCCCGAGCTCCATGTGGTACCCGCGGCCCTTGCCGACCACGGTGACGATGCACCTCTCCTCGGTCGACGGCGTGAAGTGGGCGCTGTCCGCCTCCCAGTTCGGCCTGGACGGGGACGGCTTCCAGGTCGCGGAGACCTCGTACGCCGTGGAACGCGCCTACGCGGGCGGTCGCACCCACCGGGAACGCTTCAACACCGCCGCTGCCGGGCCACGGGTGGACACCGCGGCCGGGCTCGGCCTCTACCGCAAGGGCGACCAGGTGTGGGGCACGCTGCCGCTGCTCGCGGACGGCGCCGGGCACGACGGCACCGGCTTCCACGCCAAGGGCAGGACCGTGCTGTACCGCAACGGCGTCGTCGTCGGCAATCAGGCAGCCGAACTCCGCGACGCCAAGCCCTTCGCCGTCGCGTCCGGTGAGGCCTCCTACAAGCTGGTGGCCTCTTCCACCCAGTCCGAGACCGTCAGCCGCACCTCGTCCAAGGTGACCGCGACCTGGTGGTTCCGCTCCGACACCGCCGAGGCCGGCACCCCGGTGCAACTGCCCGCCTCCGTCGTCCGGTTCGCTCCTCCGGTACGTCTGGACGGGACCGTCAACGCGGGCCACCCGCTCCGCGTGCCCGTCACCGTCCAGGGCCCGGCAGCCGGCAAGGGACTGAAGTCCCTGACGGTGTCCGTCTCCTACGACGACGGCTACACCTGGCAGACCCTGCCGGTCCAGGACGGGGCGGTCACCACGCAGACCCCGCCGCCGGGCGGCCACGCCTCCCTGCGCGGCACGGTGGTCGACACCGCGGGCAACACGTCCGAAGTCACGGTCCTGCGCGCGTACCTGACCGACTGACCGGTCCCCGCACGGCGAGACGAACCCGGAAGCATGCGCCTCCGGGTTTCGTCATGACGACTGCCTCGACCTCCCTCACGCCGGAGGCCGGGTCCCGTTCCGTCGTCAGCGCGTGACCCGGTCCGCTGCTTCCCGGGTGATGTCGGCGTAGCGGCGGAAGAGGGCCGGGCGGGCTTCGCCCTGGTCGCGTGCGTACACGGCCGCCCAGCACTGGGCGATGTGCTCCCTGGCCCGGGTGCCGGGCCAGGGCTGGGGCAGGAGCTGAGGCGGCAGCAGCGGATCGGGTTCCATGGCGCGGGTGAGTTCGGCGGCCAGCTCGACCGCGATGGTGAGGAGTGCGGACGAGGAGAGTTCCGCGGGGCCGGTGAGGCGGGCGAGGCGGGGCCGGGTGATGCGGCCGAGGCGGTGGTAGCGGTCGGCGATCTCCTCCAGGGGCCACAGCTCTCGGGCGAGTTCGGCAGGCTCCCGGGTCTCGCCCCTGCGCAGGTCCGTCGTGGTGAGGAGGGTGAGCGCGTCATGGGCGCCGAGGCTGTGCGCCGCTTCCTCGACGTACGGTTCCCAGGCATTGGCGCACACGTACAGTCCGCCCTGGAGCGGGGCGCCACCGAGGTGGACGAGGGTTTCACGCAGGGCGTCCCGGGCCGAGCGCGCCGATTCGGGCACCGCGAAGGCGGCCAGGTGCCAAACACCGTCCCAGGGCGCGAGCCCGGCATCCTGTGCGAACGCGTGCCGGAGGAAGTCCGCGTTCGGGGCGAGGACGCGCATGGTGTCCGCGGTCGCGTGCAGCTGCGCCTTGCGGCCGCGGCCCTCGTGCGTGAACCGGCCCTCGGCCACGAGGCGTTTGACGCACAGCCGCACCTGCTGATCGCTCATGCCCAGCGTGTTGGCGACGGTGTACAGCTCGTCCGCGCCGACGGTGCCGTCCTCGCGGATCAGTGCGTGGACGAGCATGCGGGTGGGGACCTCGACGTGGTCGGCCTCGGTGCTCACAGTTCCCTCTCCCCTGTCATCGCGACGGCCCGACGCATGGTGGTCACCGCTCCGAACCCCAGCAGCCCGCGCAGGTAGGGCGTGCGCGCGGTGCGGACGGCGGTGAAGCCGCGCTGCTCGTAGAGGGCTCGGGCCCGCGGATTGATGTCGATCACATCCAGTCTGATCTCCCGGCAGCGCTGCTCCGCCGCGACGGCGGCCACTTCCTCGATGAGCAGGCTCCCGATGCCACGGCTGCGCAGGGCCGTGTCCACGGCGATGCCGTCCATGACGAGCTGTCCAGGGGCCGGGTGGCGTTCGAACAGGGCGAGGAGCGGGAGTCTGCGCAGTCCCCGAAGGTGTCCGTACGCGCGCAGCACGGCCGAGGCCGATCCCCCGGTCAGGGCACGACCGCCGAGCTGGTAGCCGGCGAGGCCGACGAGCTGCCCGTCGAGGAGCGCGCACACCGCGCGATCGGCGTTCAGGTGCGCGGCGATGAAGGGCACCGCCTTGTCCGGCGGGTTCAGCGCGGGGCCGAGCTTTCGGCCGAACGCCTCCCAGTACAGCTCGGCCGCCCGCCGCTCGGCGCCGGCGGGAACGCCGCGCCGGACCTTCACCGAGCCGGTACCGGCCTCCGTCGGGTCTGGTGCCATCCCGATCCCCTCCTTCTCCCTGTGAGCAGAACCCAAAACTATCATTTTCACGACGGTCGTGCTTGGATTGATAGATCTCAACTTCGCGCACCCGACCCCACCCGAACCGACATCCGAACCGAGGCGGTCAGATTCCATGGACCCGAAGATCCAGCCCACACGGCGTCGCAGGCTCCGCACAGCCGTTTGCTCGCTCGTCGCAGTCCTGGTCACAGCCACGGGCCTCGTCGGCGCGGCGCTGTGGCAGAACTCCTACGCCATGGACGAGCGGCGGGTATCGATCCGCCACGGCGGCCACACCCTCAAGGCCGTGCTGGCCACCCCCAAGGACGGCCGCACGCGGCACGGCCTGATCGTGTACGTCCACGGCGACGGCCCCGTCGACGCCACCCACGAGGACGGCTACAAGCCCCTGTGGGAAGCGAACGCCAAGGCCGGGTACGCCTCACTGTCCTGGGACAAGCCCGGCATCGCGGGCGCGCCCGGCGACTGGCTCGACCAGTCCATGGACGACCGGGCCGACGAGGCGGCCGCCGCCATCGCCTGGGCGCGCGCCCGCCCCGACATCGACGGCGACCGGATCGGTCTCTGGGGCGCCAGCCAGGCGGGCTGGGTCCTGCCGAAAGTCGCAGCCAAGACGCCCGTGAGCTTCGTCATCGCCGTGTCGCCTGCGATCAACTGGCTTCAGCAGGGCCGGTACAACCTGCTCGCCGAACTGCGCGCCGACGGCGCATCGCCGGCCCAGACCGACGCCGCGATCGCCAGGAGCGACACGACCCGACGGCTGCTCGGACACCACGCGTCCTTCGAGGAGTACGTCCGGGCCATGGGTGGCGACGCGGACGGGATGACCTCCGATCGCTGGGGCTTCATCTCCAGGAACTACACCGCCGATGCCACGCAGGACCTCCGCGCCCTGCGCGGCGTACCGGTGCTGCTGACCCTCGCGGGCCATGATCTCAACGTGGACACCGCGGACACGGAGCGCGTCTACCGGGAGGTTCTGGACGCGGGCGGTGCGCTGACGGTCGAGCGCTATCCGGACGCGACCCACTCATTGCTCAAGCGGTCCATCGAGCAGTCGGACCTCAAGATCACGCTCACCGCGCTCTTCTCGCCCCGCTCGCTGTTCGCCGACGGATTCCTGGACGGCCAACGACGGTTCCTCAAGGATCTCGACCGGGGCAGCGGGGCCACTCCCTGACAGGCGGGAACGGCGACGGCGAGGACGCACGGAGGACTCCTGTCAAGTAACGAATAGCCGGGGCTACGGCCCCGTTCCCGGCCGGGGCACGGTGGAAATCCACCGTCCTGCACCAGAGCAGGGCGGACCGCCCCCGAATCGGAGACCCCGATGTCCCGTCGCGCAGGCGTCTTCGTGACCCGCCGTCCCGGACTCGTCCTCTTCGCCGCCCTGGTGTTCCTCGCGCTGTCCGTCGTGTTCGGCGCGGAGGCCACCGGCCGGCTGAAGACGCAGGGGTACGACGATCCCCGGTCCCAGTCCAGCCGCGCCGCACGCGTGGCCGCCGAGCGCCTGGGGGCCTCCCCCAACCTGGTCGTCGTCGCGCAGGCCCGCGACGGTTCCGTCGACGGTCCGGCGGCCCGGAGCGAGGGCGAGGAGCTGGCCCGCCGGCTCGCCGCCCGGCCGCACGTGAGCGCCGTGACCTCGTACTGGACCGGCGGTGCGGCGGAGCTGCGCAGCCGGGACGGCCACGCGGCCATGCTGGTCGCGCACGTGGACGGGGAGGGCGAGCAGCTCGGTGCGCGGGCCGAGCGGCTGAGCGAGGAGCTGACCGCCCCCGGCGCACGGGGCGGGCCCGACGCGGCCCTGACCGTGCACGTGGGAGGGTCGGCGCTCACCGACGCCGAACTCCAGGACATCGCGGAGTCCGACCTGAAGCGGGCCGAGGCCGTCGTGCTGCCGGGCACCCTGATCCTGCTGGTCCTGGCGTTCGGCAGCGTCGTGGCCGCCGCACTGCCGCTGCTGATCGGAGTCCTCGCCATCGCCGGGACCCTGCTGGTCCTGAGCGTCCTCGGCTCCGTCACCGACGTGTCCGTGTTCGCGCTGAACCTCACCACGGCGCTCGGTCTGGGACTGGGCATCGACTACGGGCTGCTGATCGTCTCGCGGTTCCGCGAGGAGCTCGCCGCCGGGTACCTCCCGCGGACGGCCGCCATCCGGACCGTGCGCACCGCCGGCCACACGATCGCCTTCAGTGCCGCGACGGTCTCCGCCGCGCTCGCGACGCTGCTGGTGTTCCCGCCGTACTTCCTGCGCTCCTTCGCCTACGCGGGCATCGCCGTCGTGGCCATCGCGGCCGTGAGCGCCGTGACCGTCCTGCCCGCTCTGCTCGCGCTGCTCGGCAGGCGCGTGAACGCCTGGCCCGTACCGTGGCGCCGCCGGGCCCGTACGGGCTCCGGATCGCGCTTCTGGGAGGGACTGGCGCGGATCGTCGTACGCCGCCCGCTGCTCGCGGCGCTGCCGGTGATCGGCCTGCTGGTGGTCCTCGCCGCACCGTTCGCGCACGCCGGTTTCGCCACCCCCGACGACCGGGCGCTTCCGACGAGCGCGGCCAGCCGGCAGACCGGTGACCTGGTGCGGGAGGCGTTCGACATGAAGGGCGCCGACGCGCTCACCGTCTCCGTGACGGGCACCGCGCCCCGGGCGGATCGGGAGGAGTACGTGCGCAGGCTGTCCGCGCTCCCCCAGGTCTCCCATGTCGCCCAGGTTTCCCCGGCCGCCGGGCGCGACGGCGACGGTCCGGCCCAGCTCTCCGTGGTGCCGCGGGTCGACCCCCGCTCGCGGGCGGCCCAGCAGCTCGTGCACGACGTCCGCGAGACCCCGGCCCCGGCGGGCACCGAGGTCCTGGTCGGCGGACCGAGCGCGGTACTGGTCGACGCCAAGGACACGGTGGGGGACCGGATTCCGCTGGCGCTCGCGCTGATCACCGTCACCACGTTCGTACTGCTCCTCGGCTTCACGCGCAGCCTCCTCCTGCCGCTCAAGGCCATCGCCCTGAACGCCCTGAGCCTGACGGCCGTCCTGGGAGCGATGGTGTGGATCTTCCAGACGGGCCATCTGAGCGGCCTGCTCGGCTTCACGCCCGGACCGCTCAGCACGACCATGCCGGTGCTGCTGTTCTGCATCCTCTTCGGGCTCTCGGTGGACTACGAGGTGTTCGTCCTGGCCCGGATCAAGGAGGCGCACGACGCCGGGCAGGACAACGCCAGCTCGATCGTGACGGGCATCGCCCGGACAGGAGGCATCGTCACCACGGCCGGCGCCCTGCTCGCGTTCACCCTCTTGAGCTTCGGTACCTCCCAGGTCTCCCTCCTGCAGTTCTTCGGCATCGGCGCGGCTCTGGGCGTCCTCCTCGACGCCACGCTCGTGAGGGGTGTCCTCGTACCGGCGCTCATGCGCCTGGCGGGCGGCCTGAACTGGTGGGCACCGAAGGCGCTGAGACCCAAAGTGCCGCAGCCGGCGCCCCGGCCGCCACCGGCCGTCGCGAGGCGGTGCCCCCCGGGCCGCTGCTCCCCGAGCCGCACCGTCGTCCGTACCCACGCCCACGCACGCCGCTGACCAGGTACTTCCCCTCCTCCCATCCGGTCCGGCTCCCGCTTCGTCCCGACCCGCCCGCCCCGCTCAGCCCCGGCCGCGATCCGTCCAGGGCGCTACGACAAGGAAGACCCATGACTGACATCGCCATCGTCGGACTCGGCTGCCGTTTCCCGGGCGCCCCCGACATCCGCACCTACTGGAAGCTCCTGATGAGCGCGGAGCGTCAGTTCTCCGCCGTCCCGGGGGAACGCTGGAACCACGGGACCTTCCACGAGCCGGGCAACCGGTCGGCCCCCAACGCCTCGTACACCGACCAGGTCGCCTTCCTGGAGGACCTGGACCGCTTCGACGCGGCGCACTACGGCGTACCGCCCGCCCGCGCCCGGGCCATGGACCCGCAGCACCGGCTGATGCTCGACGTCACGCGCGAGGCGCTCGCCGACGCGGGGATGGGCCGCGGCGACTTCGACCGCGAGAACACCGGGGTCTTCTTCGGCATATCGGTGTCCGACTACAAGGACCTCATGGCGGCCCCCCTCCGGGCCATCACCCTGGCCGAGGACGCGCACGCGGCGGACGACGGCGCCGAGGCCGGGGGCGCCGACGCCGCCAAGGAGCGGGCGCGGCAGCTCGGCAGCATCGACGCCTTCACCCTGCCGGGGAGCCTGCTCAACATGGCGGCCGGTACCGTCAGCCGCCACTTCGACCTCGGCGGTCCCAGCTTCGCCGTCGACGCCGCCTGTTCCGGCTCGCTGGTCGCCCTCGACCAGGCGATCGCCCAGGTGCGCTCCGGCAGCTGCCGGATCGCCCTCGTCGGCGGCGTGTACCTCAACCTGACCCCCGACAGCCTGGTCGGCTTCTCCAGGCTCCGCGCCCTGTCCGCCGCCGGGGTGTGCCGCCCGTTCGACGCCGAGGCCGACGGCTTCGTCCTCGGGGAAGGCGCCGGCGTCGTCGTCCTGCGGCCGCTGGCCGACGCGCTGGCCGCGGGCGACCGCGTCTACGCGGTGATCAAGGGCATCGGCTCGGCCAACGACGGCGCCTCCCCCGGACCGCTGGTCCCCACCTCCGAAGGCCAGCTCCGCGCCATGCGCCGGGCGTACGAGGACGCGGGCGTGGCGCCCTCCTCCGTGGGCTTCCTGGAGGCCCACGGCACCGGAACCGCAGCCGGCGACCGGGCCGAGTCCGAGGCCCTGCGCCGACTGCGCACCGAGTACCCGGACGACGACCCCGCCCTGTGCTACCTCGGCGCGGGCAAGGCCCTCATCGGGCACTCCCTGGCCGCGGCGGGCATCGCGGGACTGATCAAGACGGCCCTGGTCGTCCACCACCGCACGATCGTGCCGCAGCCGGCCACCACCCCCCACCCCGACCTGGGCATCTCCGCCGCCGGCTTGCGCTTCGCCGCAGCCGCACTGCCCTTTCCGGACACCGGAACCCCGCGACGTGCCGCCGTCAGCTCGTTCGGCTTCGGCGGCACGAACGTCCACGTGGTGCTGGAGGAGCGGCCGTCCGACAGAGCCGCCGGTCGACTGCCTGACCGTGCCGAAGACGCCGGACCCCACCTGGTCCTCCTCTCGGCCGGCAGCGCCGAACTGCTGGACCAGCACATCGGCGAGGTACTCGACGTACTCGACGCGGCGGACCGTACGCCGCTGGCCGCCGTGGCCCACACCCTCGGCTCCCGGGAAGCGCTGACGGCCCGGCTCGCGATCGTGGCCACCAGCACCGACGCGTTCGTCGAGCGGCTGCGCCACGCCCGTGAGCAGCTCCTGGCCGGCGCCCGGGGCGACCTCGGCGAGGGCGCGTTCGCCGCCGACGCCCCGCTGCCGGCCGCGCAGCGCCGCGTGGCCTTCCTCTTCCCCGGTCAGGGCAGCCAGCGGCCCGGCATGATGCGTGACGTCCACGAGCGGTTCCCCGCCTTCCGGTCGGCCGTCGCCGTCCTCGACGCCGTGGCCCGCGGGGACGTCGGCTTCGACCTCTCCGACCTGCTGTACGGCGACGAGGCCCGGTCCCATGCCGACACCGAGGAGCTGAGGAGGCGGCTCGCGGCCACCGATGTGTGCCAGCCCCTGCTCGGCACCGTCCAGATCGCCGCCACCCGCGTCCTCTCCGACTGCGGCGTCCGTCCCGACCTCGCTCTCGGGCACAGCGCCGGGGAGTTCGCCGCGGCCGCGGCCGCGGGAGCGCTCACCCACGTGGACACGGTCCGGCTGCTGGTCCACCGGGGTGCGACCCTCCGGCAGGCCGAGTCCCGCTTCCGGGGCGGGATGCTCGCCGTGCAGACCGACGAGAAGACCTGCCGCCGGCTGACGAACGGGATCGGCGGCGTCTGGCTCGCCTGCTTCAACCAGCCGCGACAGATCGTGGTCAGCGGCACGCCGGAAGGTCTCGCCGCCCTGCGCGAGGCCTGCGCGGAAGCCGGGGTCGTCACGGCGGCGCTCGACGTGTCCAACGCCTTCCACGCGCCGCACCTGGCCGCCGTCGAGGACACCATCCGCTCGGGCCTCACCGCCCGCCCGATCGCGAGCCCCGTGGTGCCGTTCGTCTCGTCCGTGAACGCCGAGGTCTGCACCGACCCCGGCCGCCTGCGCGAGCTGTGGACCCGGCACGCGTCCGCGCCGGTCCTCTTCGGCGACGCGGTCCGCACCGCTTACGACCAGGGCGCCCGCGTCTTCCTCCAGGTGACGGGAGGCAACTCGCTCCTCACCTCGGTCCGCCGCAACCTCACCGGCCACGACGACGTCCACGTCGTCCCCGTCGAGGGGACGGCCGACGGCGGGCACGCCTTCGTGCTGGCCCTCGCCCGGCTCGCGGTCCTGGGCGTGCCGGTCGACCCGCGGGCCCTGATCGCCGAGGAGGACCGCCGGCTGCTGGACCTGCCGGT
The DNA here is from genome assembly GCF_040612195.1 of Streptomyces sp. NPDC006450. Lineage (NCBI taxonomy): Bacteria > Bacillati > Actinomycetota > Actinomycetes > Kitasatosporales > Streptomycetaceae > Streptomyces > Streptomyces sp. NPDC006450. Next base: position 53,747 of record NZ_JBEXPT010000009.1, read on the forward strand.
CGCCGGGCTCGCCACCCAGTCCTTCTGGGTGCCGGCCAGGCGCGCCGCGAAGCAGGCCCCCGCCGCCGCCTCCGTCCCGCCGCAGCCCGTGCGGTCCGTCGCGCCCGTACAGCCCGCACAGCCCGTAGAACCCGCACAGCCCGTAGAACCCGCACGGCCCGAGGAGACCTCGATGAACGCCCCGGCGCACGACCCGGTGAACACTCCGATGGACGAACTGCTCCGGCTGGTCCAGCAGCAGGCGGAGCTGCTCGCCCGCCTCACGGGGACGCTCCCCGCACCGGTGGCCACCGCCCCGGCCGTACCCTCTGCGACGGACCAGGAGTCCGGGGAGTCCGCCGCCGCCCCCGACGGCCCGGCCGCCCCGCACGCGGCCGCCGACGGGGTCACCGGCGAGGTCACCGGCGAGGTCACCGAGGCCGTGCTCGCGCAGGTGGCCCGGATCAGCGCCTTCCCGGTGGAGCGGCTGAGTCAGGACCAGCTGCTGATCGACGACCTCGGATTCGACTCGCTGATGCTGACCGACCTGTTCACCGCCCTCAACCGGCAGTGGCCGCAGTGGACCTTCGACGAGCGGGCCGCCGACCGGCCGACCGTCGCCCGGCTCGCCGCGCTGATCACGGGCGTCTGCCCGGACGACACGGCGGAAACGGCCGTCCCCGGGCAACGCGCCGGACGCGGCGACGGGACCCCGCCGGCGACGTCCGGCGACCTGCCGCCGGTCGCGATGGCTCCCGACCGGACCGCCGCAGCGGACTCCCCCCGCCTGCGCGTGGTCCCCATGCCCCCGGACCAGCCGGCAAACGACCCGGCCGCGCCGCAGGAGCACACGCGGATCGACCGCTTCCCGGAGGTCGCCGCCCACGGCGAGCGGATCGACGCGCTCGCCGGGCTGGGACTGGCCAATCCGTACTTCCTCGTCCACGAGGCCGGCATGACGGACACGACGGTCGTCGACGGCCGGGAACTCGTCTCCTTCTCCAGCTACAACTACCTGGGCATGGCGACCGACCCGAAGGTGAAGGCGGCCGCCCAGGACGCGGTCGAGCGCTACGGCACCTCGGTGTCCGCCAGCCGGCTGCTGTCCGGCAGCCGTCCGCTCCACCTCGAACTCGAAACGGAGCTCGCCGGCCTGCTCGGATGCGAATCCGCGATCACCCTGGCCAACGGACACGCCACCAACGTCACCGTGATCGGGCACCTCGTCGGCCCCGGGGACCTCGTCGTCCACGACTCCCTCGCCCACGACAGCATCCTGCAGGGCTGCACACTCTCCGGCGCGACCCGGCGGCCGTTCCCCCACGACGACGCGGCCGCACTCGACACCCTCCTCGCGCAGATCCGCCACCAGTACCGGCGGGTGCTCATCGTCATCGAGGGCGTCTACAGCATGGACGGCGACATCGCTGACCTACCCGCCCTCATCGAGGTCAAGCGCCGCCACGGCGCACTGCTGATGATCGACGAGGCCCACAGCATCGGCACGATCGGCGCGACGGGGCGCGGCATCGGCGAGTACCACGGCACCGACCGGTCCGACGTCGACCTCTGGTCGGGCACGCTGTCCAAGGCCCTGGCGAGCTGCGGCGGCTACGTCGCCGGGAGCAGCACGGTCGTCGAGTACCTGCGCTACACCGTCCCGGGCTTCGTCTACAGCGCCGGCATGACCCCGGCCGACACCGCCGCGTCCCTGACGGCCCTGCGGCTCCTGCGCACCGAGCCGCAGCGGGTGACGCGCCTCGCGCAGAACGCAGCCCTGTTCGTCCGCCTCGCACGGGAGGCGGGGATCGACGTCGGCGACAGCCAGGACACGCCGGTCGTCCCCTGCATCGTCGGGGACTCGCTGAAGACCCTGAAGCTCGCGGAGGCCCTCTTCCAGCAGGGCATCAGCGTCAACCCGATCCTCTACCCCGCCGTACCGGAGGAAATGGCCCGGCTGCGCTTCTTCGTCACCTGTGACCACACGCCCGATCAGATCCGGCGGGCCGTGTCCGCGCTGGAGCGCGAACTGCGGCAGCTGGACGCGGACACGGCCACCGCCGCCCCCGCCACCGCATGACCCCGCGCCGTTGGCTGCGGGCCCCGCCGCCGGTCCGGGTGAGCGCCTGCCGGCCTCCGGGGCACGCGGGAGGCGCATGGGCCGGTCAAGCTCGGGTAGCCGCGCCTCCAGACGTCCTGACGGACGCCCCGCACCTACGGGTGCGGGCTGCTGACGACACGAAAGGAGTGCGCATGTCGCACGTCGAGGAGTACGTCGAGGTCAACGTCCCCGTACGCACGGCCTACAACCAGTGGACCCAGTTCGAGGACTTCCCCGTCTTCATGGAGGGGGTCGAACGCATCGTCCAGCGCACGGACACGCTCACCCACTGGGTGACGAACGTGAACGGTGTACAGCGGGAGTTCGACGCGCAGATCACCGAGCAGCTCCCGGACCGGCGGGTCGCGTGGATGACGGTCGACGGGGAGGCCCGCCAGGCCGGGCTCGTCACCTTCCAGCCGATCGACGCGAGCACCACCAAGGTCGTCCTGCACATGAACTGGGCACCCGACGGTCTGGCCGAGACCGCCGCCGACAAGCTCGGCTTCGTCAAGCGTCAGGTCGCGGGTGATCTCAAGCGGTTCAAGCTGTTCATCGAGTCGCGCGGGGTCGCGACCGGTTCCTGGCGCGGGGAGATCTGACCGCGATGGGAATTCTGGCGGCGGACGGGGGCGCTCGCGCCGCCTCCCGAGGGGCCCGTACCGCCTCGCGGGGCGGCCGGGGCCGAGAGGTCACGGCACGCTGCGGGCTGCTGGCACGCGGGGTGCTGTACGTGCTGGTCGGGATGCTGGCCGTACGCATTGCCCTGGGCGGCGGAGGCGAGGAGGCCGACCGGCAGGGAGCCCTTCAGGAGCTCTCGGGCAAGCCCTTCGGCGGTGTCCTGGTCTGGGCCGTGGGCCTCGGACTCGTGGGCATGGCGCTGTGGCGTCTGGCGGAGGCTCTGTTCGGGGCAGCCGGACCGGACGGCGACAAGCCGTTGAAACGGCTGGCCTCGGCAGGCCGGTGCGTGTTCTACAGCGTGGTCGCCTTCTCGGTGCTGACCTTCTCGGCGGGCAGCAGCCGCTCCGGGGACGAACAGTCGCGCGATGCGACGGCGAAGGCCCTGGAGCTGCCCGCCGGCCAATGGCTGGTGAGCGCCGCCGGGATCGGGATCGCCATCGCGGGCGTGGTCATCGCGGTGCAGGCCGCACGCTGTTCCTTCCGCAAGCACCTGTCGATGGGGGGTGTCTCCGCCCGGTGGCGCAAGACCGTCGACTTCCTCGGGGTGACCGGCGGCCTGGCCCGGGGAACGGTGGGCATCGCGGCCGGCGGCTTCCTCGTGTTCGCGGCGCTGCGCTACGACCCCGCACAGGCGAAGGGGGTGGACGACACGCTGCGGTCGTTCACCACCACCCCGGCGGGTCCGTGGCTGCTGGTGGCGGTCGCCGTGGGGCTGCTGCTCTTCGGACTGTTCTCCTGGGCGATGGCCCGGTGGCGCACCGTCTGACATCAGAGGGCTTCCAGGTCGAGGAAGGGCGCGAGGGACGGTTCGCCGACGCCGGGGGTGTCGGGGAGGGCCTGTTCCGCCCAGATGACTTTGCCGTCGGGCGTGTAGCGGGTGCCCCAGTGCTCGCTGAGCTGCGCCACCAGGAACAGGCCGCGCCCTCCCTCGTCCGTGGTGGCGGCGTACCGCAGGTGCGGGGCGGTGCTGCTGCCGTCCCACACCTCGCAGGTCAGCGTGCGGGAGTGCAGCAGCCGTACCCGGACCGGCGCGCTGCCGTGCCGCAGGGCGTTGGTGACCAGTTCGCTGAGGATCAGTTCGGTGGCGAAGCCGAGTTCCGACAAGCCCCATTCGTCGAGCTGCTTCATCGCGATGCTCCGCGTGGCGGCCACGGCACTCGGCTGGAACGGCATGTCCCACTCCGCGACCCGGTCCGGGCCGAGGGTCCGCGTCCGCGCGATGAGCAGCGCCACGTCGTCGGTCGGACGGGCCGGCAGCAGGAGATCGAGTACGGCCCGGCAGCTCTCCGCCGGGTCCCGGTCCGGATGGCTCAGCACCGCGCGGAGCAGCTCCAGCCCCTCGCCGATGTCCCGGGTCCGCTCCTCGATCAGCCCGTCCGTGTACAGGACGAGCTGGCTGCCTTCCGCCAGGTACAACTCCGCGGTTTCGAACGGAATGCCACCCAGCCCCAGCGGGGGCCCGGCCGGCAGGTCCACGATGCTCGTCGTGCCGTCGGGAGCGACGAGGAGGGGTGGCAGATGCCCTGCCCGCGCCATGGTGCAGCGCTGCGACACCGGGTCGTAGACGGCGTACAGGCAGGTCGCGCCCAGTACGCCGCCGTCCAGGTCGTCGGCGGCGCCGTCGCGGTCGATGCGCTGCACCAGGTCGTCCAGGCGGGCGAGGATGTCGTCGGGCGGCAGGTCGAGGGTGGAGAAGTTGTGCACCGCCGTGCGGAGGCGCCCCATGGTGGCTGCGGCGTGCAGTCCGTGCCCGACGACGTCTCCGACGACCAGCGCGACCCGGCTGCCCGGCAGGGGGATCACGTCGAACCAGTCGCCGCCCACCCCGGACTGGGCGGGCAGGTAGAAGTGCGCCACGTCCACGGCGCTCTGTTCGGGCAGGGCGCGCGGCAGCAGGCTGCGCTGGAGGGTCTCCGCCAGGGCGTGTTCACGGGTGTAGCGGCGGGCGTTGTCCATGCTGACCGCCGCACGGGCGACGAGTTCCTCGGCCAGTGACAGCTCGTCCTCGTCGAAGGGCTCCGGCTTCTGCGACCGCCAGAAGTTGACCACCCCGAGTACGACGCCCCGTGCCCGGAGTGGGGCCACGATGAGCGAGTGGATCCCGTAATCGATGATGGCCTGGGCTCGCGGCGGGTCCTGGGCGTGCCAGCCCGGCGCGTCGGCCAGGTAGGGCACCAGTTCCGCTTGACCGGTGCCGTAGCCGCGCGCCTGAGGGGTGGACGGAAGGAATTCGATCAGCCACCCGCGCGGGTAGAGCGGATGGTCGGAGCGGATCCCGCTGACCGCCGTGCGCCGCATGTCGGCATTGCCGCCCGGTTCCTCGCCGTCGAGCACCGAGTCGGCCAGGTCGACCGTGACGAAGTCCGCGAACCGGGGCACGGCGACGGCCGCGAGTTCCTCGGCGGTCCGCACCACGTCGAGGCTCGTTCCGACGTCGCCTCCCGCGTCGTACAGCAGCTTGAGCCGTCGGCGGGCCGTCTCGGCCCGGCTCGTCAGGACCTGCATCTCGGTGGAGTCCCGGATGGTGACCACGGCGCCCTCCTGGCGGCCCCGGGGGTGGGTGGGCCGCTGGTTGACCACGAGCAGCCGGTCGCCCGTTTCGAGCACCTCGTCGGTGGCCACGCGGCCCGACAGCAGGAGGTCCGCCATCCGGCGGTCCAGGCCGGGCACGTCCACGATGCGGCATCCCTCGGCGTCCTCCGGCAGGCCGAGCAGCCGTTTGGCCTCGTCGTTCGCCAGCCGTAGCCGCCCGTCGCCGTCAGTGATCAAAACCCCCTCGCGGACGGCGTGGAGCACCGCGTCATGGTGCTCGTACATGCGGGTCATCTCCTGGGTGCCGAGCCCGTGGGTCTGCCGGCGCAGCCGCCTGCTGATCAGGGCGGTGCCGCCGGTGGCCAGGGCCAGGCCGGTCGCGATGGCCAGGAGGATGACCGGGAGCTGACGGTCGACGACCCCGGTCACGTTCTTCACCGTCATGCCCGCCGAGACCAGTGCGACGACGCGGCCGTCGGGCGCGGTGACCGGCACCACCGCCTGGATCTCCTTGCCGAGCGGACCCTGCACGCTCTCGGTGTGGACCTCTCCGGCGAGCGAGGGCTCGATCGTGCCGACGAACCTCTCTCCGATGCGGTCCGGCTGGGGATGGCTGTAGCGGATGCCGTTGGTGTCCATCACCACGATGAAGTCCACGTTGGCGGCCTTGCGCGTCGTCTCGGCGAGGGGTTGCAGGATGGCGGACGGATCGGACGTCTCGAGCGCGTCCTGGAGGCCCAGGGAGTGGGCGAAGGTCTGCGCGACGGAAACCGACCGGTTGCGTGCCTCCCGGTCGCTGTCGTGCCGCGACTGGAGCAGGAGGGACAGGAGCGCTCCGGCGGCGAGCAACACCACGATCGCCACCTGGAGGACGAAAACCTGTCCGGCGACGCTTCGGAGTCTGTTGCCTAGGAGTGACCGCACCGACACGCCCGGCACGAGTGGCAAGGAAGGGTCACGCACCCAGTTGTAGCACCTCTGGGCCCCCGCGGCCCCCTGGACGTGCCCCGAACCTCGCGGACGTTTCGGACGACCGGGCACGCTGCGCGCGCTGCGGGGCGTTCCGTCCCGGATGCCTTCCCGCGCCCCCCGGGCACGGGGCGCTGGATCAGGCCAGGGTTCCGTCACCCGGCCGGTCCAACGGGTCCTAGAGTGTGCGCGTGACCGACCAGAATTCCGAACTCATCGCCGACCGCTACCAGCTGGTCGAACCCATCGGCCAGGGCGGCATGGGCCGGGTCTGGCGCGGCATCGACCAGCAGCTCTTCGGACGCGAGGTCGCCATCAAGGAGATCCTCTTCCCGGCGGGACTGGACGACGGCGACCGCGCGACGCTGCTCAGGCGTTTCACCGGAGAGGCCCGCGCGGCGGTCACTCTCAGCCATCCCGGGATCATCACCATCCACGACGTCGTCGAGCACCACGGCGCCCCCGTCATCGTCATGGAGTTCATCCGGGGGCAGTCCCTCGCCGCGGCCATCCGCGAGCAGGGCCGGCTGCCCGTGCAGCGCGTCGCGGAGATTGGGGCCGCCCTGCTCGGCGCGCTCACCGAAGCACACGGCGCACGGATCATCCACCGCGACATCAAGCCGGACAACGTGCTCCTGACCAAGGACCGCGTCGTCCTCACCGACTTCGGCATCGCCCACCTGGCGGACGCCACGACCAAGCTCAGCCAGAGCGGGACCGTCATCGGAACCCCGCACTACATGCCTCCGGAGCAGCTGGAGGGCAGGCGCCCGACCCCCGCCAACGACCTGTGGGCGCTCGGCGCCACCCTTTACCACGCCGTCGAGGGACGCCCGCCGTTCGAGGCCGACGGGCTCCACGCCCTTGCCGTAGCCGTCTTCACCCGCCCCCACCGGCCGCCGGCCCACGCCGGCCCGCTGGCGCCCCTGCTGGACGCGCTCCTCACGAAGGACCCTGCGCAACGCGTCGGCGCCGCCGAGGCCGCCGAGCTGCTGGCGTCGGCGCTGCAGTCCTCCCGGTCCCGGGCGGACGCGGCCGCGGAGGCCCCGCGCGAGCCCGAACCGGCACACGTCCCCGAGGCGGCGACGAAGCACGCTCCGACCCCGACCGAGCCGGACGCGGAGCTGCCGACGCCGTCACCCCTGCCGACGCCCACGGCCCGGGAACCGGCACACACGGCCGATACCCTCCGCCGGCCCGTACCGGAGCGGCCGACCACTCCGCCCGTGGCCGTACCCCCGGCCGAGGACCTGATCTCGCTCGGCTGGGGGGACCGGCAGGGGCGGGAGGAGGGTGCGTCCTCCCGTCGGCGCGCCCTCACGCGGCGCTCCGCCGTAGTGGGAGTCGCCATGGTCACGCTGGCGGCCGGCTCCGTTCTGACCTGGAAACTGACCCGTGACACCCCGCCCGGCGGCGGGGCGTCCGGCAGCGGTTCCGCGGCCTCCCCCGTCACCGTGGTCATCGGAGTGGACGCACCGCTCAGCGGCGACCTGTCGGCCATGGGGGTCGGCATGAAGAACTCCGCCGACCTGGCGGTCCGGACCTCCAACCGTACCGGGCACGTACCCGGCGTGAAGTTCGAGATCAAAGCGCTGGACGACGAGGCCTCTCCCGCCAAGGGCCGGCCGAACGCCACTCGGTTCGTCGACGACGCGAAGGTGCTCGGCGTCGTCGGGCCACTCACCTCCTCGGTCGCCAAGACCATGGCGGAACCGCTCGGGCAGGCGAACCTCCTCAACGTGTCACCGGCCAACACCGACCCCGTGCTGACCCTCGGCCCCCACTGGGCCAAGGGCTCCAAGTCCCGTCCGTACAAGACCTATTTCCGAACCGTCGCCACGGACGTCGACCAGGGGCCGTTCGCCGCCCAGTACCTCCACGACGAGGCCGGAAAGAGGAAGCTCTACGTCATCGACGACGGCAGCGCCTTCGGCACCGGCCTCACCTCCGGGTTCAGGACCGCGTTCACGAAGCTCGGCGGAACCGTCGTGGGTACGGACCGCGTCGATCCCGCGCAGAAGGACTTCTCCTACCTGGCCTCCCAGATGCGGGCCTCGGGCGCCGATGCCGTGTACTTCGGCGGCTACTACGACACCGCCGGGCCGCTCTCCGAGCAGCTCAAGCGGGCGGGCGTGACCATCCCCCTGATGGGCGGCGACGGCGTCTTCGACCAGCAGTTCATCACGACGAATCCGAAGGCCGAGGGCGACCTCGCCACCGGCATCGGCGTTCCCGCCGAGGAGCTGGCCAAGGGACGGGACTTCCTCTCGGAGTACCAGGAGGCGGGTTACCCGGAGGCGGCCGGCTCGTACGGCCCCTACGCGTACGACGCGACCTGGGCCGTCATCGAAGCGGTGAAGGCCGTCATGAAGGCCCACGGCGGAGTCCTCCCTCAGGACGCCCGGGCGAAGATGCCGCAGGCCGTGTCGGGGCTGGCGTTCGACGGAGTCACCGGGCGCGTGGCCTTCGACGAGTACGGCGACACGGTCAACCGGCAGCTGACGGTGTACGCGGTGAAGGGCGGCAGCTGGACGACCGTGAAGAGCGGCCCCGGTGCCCCCTGAACCGTCCCGGACGGGGCCGCGGCGGCCAGGGCCGACAGGATCGGGTGTCTGCCCTGCTCAGGAGGGTGCGATGCTTCTCGCGGGCCGGCAGTGTGCCGGCCCGATGAAAGGCGGCGTCACATGGCAGCAGGATTCTCGGAATGGAAAGTCAACCGGCAGTACGCGGAGAACGACCGTGTCGTTCATTTCGGCAGGCAGTACCGGTGCCTGGTGACGCACAAGTCCAATTCCGCGAGCAATCCGGCCACGACCGTCAAGATGTGGCAGCCCTACGCCGGTTGAGCGGCCCGCACGCTCAACCCGCCGCACCCGCGTGCCGACCTTCCCCGAGCGGTGCCGGACGCGTTCGCCGGGCAGCTCCCAGCCCGCGGTGAGCTGGGCAGGCCCCGCTTGGAAGCGCTCTCAGCCATCCGCCCGTCCCGGCGCTAAGCTGTAGACGATCCGGCGACGGCACAGGTCCGCACCACCTTGCGTGTCGCCGCCCCCGTCGACGAGGAGCGACCGCCTTGCCCGAGCAGTCCCCCGGGTCCCGCCCCACCCTGGAAGCCGTCGCGGCGCGTGCGGGAGTCTCCCGGGCCACCGCCTCGCGGGTCGTCAACGGGGGCGACGGGGTCCGCAAACCGCTGGTCGACAAGGTGCTCCGGGCGGTCGACGAGCTCGGCTACGTACCCAACCACGCGGCCCGGACGCTGGTGACCCGGCGGACGGGCGCGGTGGCCGTCGTCATCGCGGAGCCGGAGGTGCGGATCTTCTCGGACCCCTTCTTCTCCCAGCAGATCCGGGGCATCAGCAAGGAGCTGACCGCCCACGACACCCAGCTCGTGCTGCTGCTGGTGGAGGGGCCGGGAGATTTCGACCGGATCACCCGGTACCTGTCCGGCGGGCACGTGGACGGCGCTCTCGCCTTCTCGCTGCACACGAACGACCCGCTGCCCGGGATCACCCGGCGAGCCGGGATTCCGACCGTGTTCGGGGGCCGGCCCGGATGGACCGCCGACCCCGGCGAACGGGCCGTTCCGTACGTCGACGCCGACAACCGGGGCGGGGCCCGCGTCGCCGTGCAGTACCTGCGGGACCTGGGGCGGGAGCGGATCGCGCACATCGGCGGGCCGCCCGACCAGACCTCGGCGATGGACCGTCTCGACGGCTACCGGGACGTGCTGCTGGACATGGACCCGACGCTCGTCGCCGAGGGCGCTTTCACCGTGGAGAGCGGGGCGCGGGCGATGGCGGAGCTGCTGGAACGCAGGCCCGACCTGGACGCGGTGTTCGTCGCCAACGACCTCATGGCCTCGGGGGCTCTACGGGTCCTGCGGGAGCGCGGGATCACGGTGCCCGGGCAGGTGGCCGTCGTAGGGTTCGACGACATGGATCCGGTGGCCAAGGAGACCGACCCGCCGCTGACCACCGTCAACCAGGACATCGAGGGCCAGGGGCGGCTGATGGCACGGCTGCTGCTGCGCAACCTCGACCGTGCGGGGAACGGCGCGGCCCCGGACTCGGTGATCACCCCGACCATGCTGGTCCGGCGGGCCTCGGCCTGAGCCTGGCCCTGCCCCTGGCGCACGCCTACGCGAACGCGTACGGCGGGTCCCCGCCCGAGGAGCCGGGGACCCGCCGCACCGATCGTGCCCGTACATCTGGTTCATCCGCGCGGTGGATCGCACGGCGGTGGATGACGAGGCATCAACGGGATCACACGTACGGGATCCTCAGCACCGCCGCGTCCGTGCCCGTCTGGACCTGGGACGTGCCGTTGCCCAGCGCGTTCCAGATCTCCAGGCGGACGGTGCCGTTCCTGAGTTCGCCCAGGCTGCCGGTGACGGCCTGCGCGCCGACGGCCTGCGTGTACTCCTCCCAGCCCGCGACCGGATCGGTCGCGAAGTAGCGGAAGGTCTCGGTGCGGTCGAAGGTGCCGTCACCGGACAGGTCGTAGCTGACCCGGACCTGCGGGGCGAGCCCCACCTTGGTGCCCGCGTCCACCCGGAGGCGGAACGTGGTTGCGGCCCCGGCGGTGACCTTGCCGTTGACCTGCCTCACCTCGTAGACGGTCGGCCGGTACGGGGTGCCGTCCCGGTTGACGCCGTCGGCCGAGGCCAGGGTGTCCACGCCGGCCGGGTCGGTGGTGGCGGTGGTGAGGATGCCGCCGGTCTTGAGACGGAAGGTGTTGCCGGTGGACGGGCCCGGCTCCTCCGGGTCCGGGTTTCCGCCGGCGCCGGTGCCCGTGGCCGTCGAACGGGCCGGAACGGAAAGGGTCTTGCCGTCCGAGAAGGTCACCGTACGGGCGGTGGAGCCGTGGTTGTGCGCGGTGTAGGTACGCGTGCCGTTCTTGGTGAAGACGGCGGAGGTCGGCAGGTCTGCGCTGACCGTCATGTCCGGTGCGCCCAGTGTGCTGAGCGTGTTGATCCAGTGGTAGGTATGCGCCTTGGACTCACCCTGCTCGGGGGTGTAATTGCCGTTGATGCCGTCCCATTTGGTCTTCGCCGAAGCCGGGTCGGTCAGCGCCTCGAACTCCCAGAGCAGGTCGCGCCACTCCTGGGCCGGGCCGCCGTTCTCGCGCTCCATCTCGGCGATGTTCCGGGTGATGGCGGCCTTCTCACGGGCCAGGTGGAGTGAACCGCCCGTGACGGGAAGGACGTTGATGCCGTGGATCTCCTCCGGGTTGGCGGTCCACCAGGTGGAGTACGCGGCGCCGCTGCCCCAGACCATGCCGACCGTGCCGTACTTGTACGCAGCGGGGAAGACCTGCTCGCTCGCGTCGAACCAGTATTGGGTGATCGCCTCCGACTCCGTCGTCAGCAGGTAGCTGCCGAGGTCGCGGAGCGAGGTGTCGCCGGTCGCCGCGCCCCAGAGGACCAGACCGGCGCTGAGGTTGATGGACTCCGACGAGGACTCCTGGTTGTTGCCCGCCGCGAAGCCCTGGTGGCCGGAGGCCCAGCTGTGGCCCGCGTACACGTCGAAGCCCCGCAGGAAGGGGTACGCCGAGTCGGTGCGGCTCGGGTTGGCCGTGTCGCGGATCAGGTGCTTGATCATCGTGCCCCAGGCCGAGTCGGCCGCCCAGGCCTGGTCGTACTGGGCGATGATCGCCGCCGCGTAGACGTAGTAGCTGTAGTGGAAGTGGTGATCGTTGAGTTCGGTGTCGCTGCCGTACGAGGCCGGGTATCCGGTGAGGGTCTTCCAGTCCCTGTCGTAGCTGAACTCGCTCGCCCCGCCGGCCGTGAACCACTCCTGGAGCCGGCCCTTCATGAGGCCGAGGAGCTTGTCGCGGGTCGCGGTCTGGCCGATCTGGTCGGCCACGGGAACCAGTTGGGCGAGCCGGCCGAGCGCCTTGCCGGTCCAGTAGGTGTCGGAAGCCCCGGAGAACGGGTCGGAGGCGTTGGCGACCTCGTTGAGGTAGCCGGTCAGCCGCGCCCGGTCGACGCCGCTGGAGGCGGGCAGGGCGGGCACCACGCCGTTGTTCTTCTGGCTGGTGGTGAAGGAGGCGGACTCGCGCACCTTCATGGTGCCGCGCGGTGAGACGTACGTGTACGGGGTCAGCGCGTCGGTGGTGTGAAGCCACTGGTGGCGGTAGAGGGCCTGGAGCGTGCCGCGCTCGGTGCCCTCCTTGGCCTCCGTGGTCAGGGTGTACGTCGCCCGGACGTCGCCGCCGGCGTTCTGCCAGGCCACCTGGGAGCCGGTGACGAAGCTGAACGCGTACTTGCGGTAGGTCGCCAGCGCGTCCGTGGAGGGCAGGACCGCGAGCGAGAAGTAGTCCTTGCCCGCGAGTCCGGCGGTGATCGTGGTGCCGGAGACGTTCCAGTCGGCGCCGGTCGGGGCGAAGAGCGCGTAGTGGTGCCCGGCGACCGTGATGCCGAGGACGTTGCCGTTGTCCGCGAAGACGGTGGGCGTGGAAGCGGCCGTGATGCGGGCGTCGCCGCCGGAGCCCTTGGCGTATACGAACGGCATGCCGTGGCCGATGGTGGCCCGGAAGGTACGGGAGCCGTCCGCCCAGTACGGGGTGACCGTCCAGTCCGACCAGGCGTCGGCCTTGGTGTCGGGTGAGTTCAGGCCCGTGAGGCCGACGGTGAGGTCGGCCTTGTGGGCGTACTCGTACTGCCGGCCGTCACCTACGATCGCGGGCGCGGTCGGGTAGCCGACCTCCAGGCCGGAGGCCTTGGCCTGGTACGTGAGGGGGTGACCGTACATGGGAGTGGAGTACGGGTTGTCGCCGTAGCGCTGGTAGGCGAGCGAGGTCCACCAGTCGTTGGTCGGGACCGGCTTGTCCCGGGCGGCGGCGGTGAGTTTGGGGGTGACGGGGGCACCGGTGTTCGTGGTGGGTCCGGACGTACCCGCGGGCCGGGCATCGGTGTAACTGCCGGAACCCGCGGGGATGGTGGCGGCGACCGCGGGGGAGGCGGCGGAACCCAGGCCGACGGCGGCCAGGGCGATGGCCAGGAGCGTCGCCGCTGCAGGTCTGGCGAGGGAGGCTTGCACGAAACAGCACCTCGATCAGTGGGGGGAAGAGCGCGTTCGAGAGCGCTCTCAAGTGCCAAGGAACGTAAATCTCCTGAAACCTCAGTGTCAAGAGAACCAGCACTGCGGGCAGTTGGAGGGAACACCAAGCTGTTATGCGTTCGACTCTTGACGGGGAGCAGGCGGTGGGGGACGCTCCAGACGCACGCACTGAGAGCGCTCTCAAAGCGCTCTGTTCATCCCGAAGTCAAGGGAGGCTTCCCATGCCCATCGCCCGAGCCGCCAAGAGAGCCACAGCCCGCCTGGGTGCGGTCGTCCTCACAGGGGCCCTCCTCGCCGCCTGTGGATCCAGCGCCCCACCGGACTCCTCCGACGGCGCGGGCGGCAAGGTCACCCTCACGGTCGACCTCTTCGGGTCCTTCGGCTTCAAGGAGGCCGGGCTCTACGAGGAGTACCAGAGTCTCCACCCCGACGTCACGATCAAGCAGAGCGACACCCAGGACGAGGCGGACTACTGGAAGTCGCTCCAGACCCGCCTCGCGGGCGGTGGCGGTCTCGCGGACGTGCAGGGCGTCGAGGTGGGCCGGATCGCGTCGGTGACCCAGCAGCAGTCCGACAAGTTCGAGGACCTGAAGGCGTTCGGGGCGGACAAGCTCAAGGGCCAGTTCGCCGAGGCCAAGTGGTCGGCGGCGACCACGAAGGACGGCAAGGTCCTGGGCCTCGGCACGGACGTGGGCCCCGAGGCCATGTGCTACCGAACCGACCTCTTCAAGCAGGCCGGTCTCCCCACCGACCGCGAGGAGCTCGCGAAGAAGTGGTCCACGTGGGACGGCTACCTGGAGCTGGGCAAGGAGTACAAGAAGAAGGCACCTGCCACGAGCGCGTGGCTGGACAGCATCGGATCCCTTTACGGAGTCATGATCGGCCAGGAGAAGGAGCGGTACTACGACGCCTCCGGCACGTTGGTCTACGAGACGAACCCGGCGGTCAGGACGGCCTGGGACACCTCCGTGAAGGCCGCCGAAGCCGGCCTGAGCGCCAAGCTCGACCAGTGGTCGCCGCAGTGGAACCAAGCCTTCGCCGCCGGTTCGTTCGCCACGATCCCGTGCCCGGCCTGGATGCTCGGCTACGTCAAGGGCCAGGCCGGTGCCGCGGGCCAGGGCAAGTGGGACGTCGCCAAGCTCCCCGGCGGAGCGGGCAACTGGGGCGGCTCGTACCTCTCGATCCCGCGTGCGGCCAAGCACAAGAAGGAGGCGTACCAACTGATCGAGTGGCTCACCGCGCCCGAGCAGCAGGCGAAGGTCTTCCAGAAGCAGGGCAACTTCCCCTCCTCGACGGGCGCGATCGCGAAGATCGCGGACGCCAAGGACCCGTACTTCTCGGACGCCCCGATCGGTCAGATCTTCGGTGACGCGGCCAAGGCGTCCCCGGTCCAGGTGCTGGGCGTGCACGACCAGAACGTGATGCAGCAGCTGACGAACGCGCTGAGCGAGGTCGAGCGCAAGGGGGTCTCGTCGGACACGGCATGGGAGACGGCGAAGAAGGGCGTGGCGAACGTGATCGGCTGACACCGGTCGCACGCCGTACCCCTCCCGCGCCCGTCAACCCTCCCACCCTGTCATCCCTCCCGCCCCGATCCCGAAGGGCCGCATCGTGTCCCCCACCTCCCTCGCGAAGGCCGGACCCCGCCGGGCCGGAGCCGGAGCCGGTCCCGGATCCGCTTCCGGCCCCGGGACCGACCCGGGCGACGGTCCGGCAGCCGCTCTGCGGCGTACCTGGCGCAAGGCCTCCCCGTACGCCTACGTCGCCCCCTTCTTCACCCTGTTCCTCGCCTTCGGCCTCTTCCCCCTCCTCTACACGGCGTTCGTCTCCCTCTACCGCGTCGAACTCCAGACGAGCGGCGAGATGGAGTGGCGGGGCATCGCCAACTACACCGCGCTCTTCACCGACGAGTACTTCTGGACCGCGCTGCGCAACACGTTCACCATCGGCGTGCTGTCCACCGTCCCTCAGCTCGCGATGGCACTGGGCCTGGCCCACTTGCTCAACTACAAGCTGCGCGGCCGGACGTTCATCAGGACCGCGGTCCTGCTCCCCTACGCGACGTCCGTGGCCGCCGCCACGCTCGTCTTCGCGCAGCTCTTCGGCCGCGACTTCGGGCTGATCAACTACGTGATCGGGCTCATCGGCATCGACCCGGTGGACTGGCAGACGGGCACGGTCGCCTCGCAGATCGCCGTGTCGACGATCGTGATCTGGCGCTGGACCGGCTACAACGCACTGATCTACCTGGCGGGCATGCAGTCGATCCCGCACGAGCTGTACGAGGCCGCGGGGATGGACGGGGCGTCGCGCTGGCGCCAGTTCATCCACGTGACCCTTCCCGGGCTGCGGCCGACCATCGTCTTCACCGTGATCATCTCGACGATCGGCGCGACCCAGCTCTTCGGTGAGCCGCTGCTGTTCGAGGGGTCGATCTCCGGCGGCATCTCGCACCAGTACCAGACCCTCGGCCTGTACATGTACGAGCAGGGCTGGGGCTTCTTCCACCTGGGGCGGGCCGCGGCCATCGCCTGGGTGATGTTCGTCCTGATCGTGGTGCTCGTCGGGGTCAATGCCCTGATCGCGCGCCGCCGTGCACGCAAGGAGGCCGGCCGATGACCGCGCTCGCCCCACCGCCGACCGCGCCCGAGAAGCGCCGCCCTCCGCGGGAGCGGCCCGGCAGGCGCCCCTGGCTCCGCAAGCGCGGCGGGGCCGGGAGGACGATGACGGGCGGCTGGCTCGCCTACCTCGTCCTCGGCTTCGCGCTGCTGATCTCGGCGTTCCCCTTCTACTGGACGATCGTCGCGGCCAGCAGGTCCAACGCGGACCTGGCACGGGTGCCGCCGAGCCTGCTGCCGGGCCCGAACCTGATGAAGAATGTGGAGGCGGTCCTCGAAGAGGCCGACATCGGCAAGGCGCTGCTGAACTCGCTGATCGTCTCCGGGGCCATCACCGTGGGCACGGTGCTCTCCTGCACGCTGGCCGGGTTCGCCTTCGCCAAGCTGAAGTTCCGGGGCCGGGGTGCCCTGCTGACGTTGACGATCGGGACGATGATGATCCCGCCGCAGCTCGGCGTGATCCCGTTGTTCATGCTGATCGCCGAACTCCAGTGGGTGAACCAGCTCCAGGCGGTGATCCTGCCCGGTCTGGTGTCGGCGTTCGGGGTGTTCTTCATGCGCCAGTACCTGATCCAGTCGCTGCCGGACGAGTTGATCGAGGCGGCCCGCGTGGACGGGGCCTCCACGGCCCGCATCTTCTGGTCGATCGTGATCCCGATCGCGCGGCCGGGGATGGCGGTGCTCGGCATGCTCACGTTCATGACGGCGTGGAACGACTTCTTCTGGCCGGTCATCGCGTTGTCCTCACAGGAGCCGACCGTGCAGGTCGCGCTGCGGCAGCTCGGCGGCGGCTACGTCAACGACCAGTCGGTCATCATGGCCGGCACGCTGCTCGGCACACTGCCGGTCCTGCTCGTCTTCGGCCTGCTGGGCCGGCAGATCGTCGGCGGCATCATGCAGGGCGCGGTCAAGGGCTGACCCGTTCCTGCCCTTCGGCAACGGCCGGAGCTCGGCCCCCTCAGCCCCATCCGATCGTCCCCTCCCCCCCTACTTCCTGGAGTGTCCGTCTCATGACCGCTGTCGATGCCCGCCCGGCGACCTCCACGGGCACCCGTCCCGGGGCCGGTACGGGACTGCGCTTCCCCACCGGATTCCGTTGGGGCACGGCCACCGCCGCCTACCAGATCGAGGGGGCGGCCGCCGAGAACGGCCGGACGCCTTCCATCTGGGACACCTTCAGCCGCACGCCCGGCAAGGTACGCAACGGCGACACCGGTGACATCGCCGCCGACCACCTGCACCGGATGCCGGACGACGTGAAGCTGATGAAGGAGCTCGGCGTCACGGACTACCGCTTCTCCGTCTCCTGGCCCCGGGTCCAGCCGATGGGCCGGGGCCCGGCCGTGGAGCGCGGCCTGGACTTCTACCGCCGCCTGGTGGACGAGTTGCTGGCGAACGGCATCAGGCCGGTCGCGACGCTCTACCACTGGGACCTACCGCAGGAGCTGGAGGACGCGGGCGGCTGGCCGGAACGGGACACCGCACACCGGTTCGCGGAGTACGCGGACCTGGTGGCCCGGGCGCTGGGCGACCGGGTGCCGACCTGGACGACGTTGAACGAGCCCTGGTGCGGGGCGTTCCTCGGGTACGGGAACGGGGTCCACGCCCCCGGCCGCACCAGTGACCTCGCCGCACTGCGCGCGGCCCATCACTTCAACCTGGCGCACGGCGGCGCTGTCCGGGTCCTGCGTGACCGCCTCCCGTCCACTGCCGAGATCTCCCTGACCCTGAACCTCCACGTTCTGCGCCCGCTGACGGACACGGCAGCGGACCGGGACGCGGTGCGCCGGATCGACACGGTGGCGAACCGGATCTTCTTGGACCCGGTCTTCCACGGGCGGCTGCCGCAGGGCCTGGTGGAGGACACGGCGGGCGTGACGGACTGGTCCTTCGTCCGGGACGGCGACCTGGAGGTCACGTCCGCTCCCATCGACTCGCTGGGCATCAACTACTACTCCCCCAGCGTGGTTTCGGCGGGCTCCTCCTCTTCCCCCGCCCCCTGGGCGGGCGCGGAGGAGCATGTGGCGTTCACCCCGGCGGCGGGCCCTCGTACGGCGATGGACTGGCCGGTGGACGCGAACGGCCTGTACGAGCTGCTGACCCGGCTGCGCGACGAACTCCCGCACCTCCCGCTCCTGGTGACGGAGAACGGGGCGGCGTACGACGACTACGCCGATCCGGAGGGGCAGGTCCACGACCCGGAGCGGGTGGCGTACCTGGACGCGCACCTGACGGCCGTGCACCGGGCGATCGAGGACGGCGTGGACGTCCGCGGCTACTTCCTGTGGAGCCTCCTGGACAACTTCGAGTGGGCGTACGGCTACAGCAAGCGCTTCGGCATCGTCCACGTGGACTTCGCGTCCCAGCGCCGGACGGTGAAGGACAGTGCGCGATGGTACGCGGAGGTCATCGCGCGGAACGGGCTGGCGCGGGGCTGAGGAGGATCCCTCCTGCTTTTCGCGGCCCTGGGGCCTCCCCGGGGCCGCCGGCGTCCAACCACGCGCACGACCGAGGAGCAGGGCACCGAAAGCGGCGCCGCCCGCGTCGTAGTCTCGAGCCGTGCACGAAAACGAGATCAAACTCAAAGCCATTGCCGCGCTCACCGCCCTGCGCGCGGATGTCGGCGAAGGCCTCGCCTCCGACCTGCTGGCGGAAGTGACCCCCGGTCACTTCCTGGTGCCGGCGGGAGCCGATCCCGAGGAAGTCGGCGGCGCCGTGCTCGATCAGCTCTCGGCCCCGCTGAGCGCCCTGGTCAACGGTTTCATCGCCGCCTTCGCGGCAGTCGCCTACGCCTACGACGAAACCGGCGCGGAGCCCGGTACCGACGCCATCCTGCAGGAGCTCGCCCTGCGTCTCGCCCGCGAGGACGGTCAGCAGTCGCCCTGACCGCCAACCGGGCGCCGCCAGGGTGCGGCGCGGCATGCGCAGGACGTCGATACCGCAGGACCTGCTCGGCCCTTCTCAGCCGGTCGGGCCGGGTGCGTCGTCGCGGACCAGGTGGAGCTGTTCGGCGGCTTCGGACCTGCGGGGGTTGTTCAGCCGGACGAGCGCGTCATGAGCGGTGGTCAGGACCGCGTGGGCTTCGTCGCGCCGGTCGAGATGGCGCAGGACGATGCCGAGGTCCAGGCGGGCCGGTTCGCTCCAGGCGGGCATCTGTGCCGCCTGGAAGTGGGTGAGGGCGTGGCGCAGGAGGTCTTCCGCTTCGTTCCATCGCTTGAGGGCGGCGAGGTCGTTGCCGATGTGCTGGCGGGTTACCGCGAGGTAGAGGCCGATCAGTTCCGGAGGCTTGCCCGGGACGCCGGTGTGGCAGATGGCTTCGCTGCGCCGGTGGATGGCCAGGGCTTCCCGGGCTCGGCCGGTCTGGCGCAGTTGCTGGCCCAGGGAGTTGAGCGCGGTGAGTTCGGCAAGGCGGCTCTCCGGGCCGGTCTGCTTGCCGAGGTGGTCGGCGGCTTCTTGGAGCCAGGTGATGGATTCGTCCGTTCGCCCGAGCCGGTGCAGGGCGCCGGCGGCGTAGCCCAGGGCCCAGCCGATCTGGAGCTGGTCACCGCTTTCGCGCGCCGCGGCCAGGGCTGCCCGTGCGGTGCTCAGCGCGGCGGTGTGGTCGTAGAGACACATGTTGTAGGCCCAGGCCAGGTAGTTGAGGTGGACGGCCTCGTCGCGCGTGCTGCCCAGAGCGCGGGCGGAGTCGACGGCCCACTGGAAGACCTGTGCCCATGCTTCCCAGTGCGGCGTGCGGTCGGAGAACCAGTGCATCGCCTCGGCGGTGTCGATGACCTGCTGGTCCAGGCCCCGGGCTCGGGCGCGCCCCAGCGCGGCGAGCCACTCGGCCTTCTCGGCCTCCAGCCAGACCCGTGCCTGTTCGTGGTCGGCAGGTGCGGTGGCGGGATCCGGATCGGGGGTGGGGCTGGTGTCGGGGTGGGGTGCGGTGTCGAAGAGTTGGGCCGCGGCGGTCGCGCGGTGCAGTGTCCAGAGATCGGCCCGGTTCTGGGCGCTGGTGAGGTGCGCGGGCTCGTCCTCCTCTGCGAGTTGTTCGGCGGCGAAGAGGCGCAGGAGGTCGTGGAAGCGGTAGCGGTCGGCGGTGGGGTGGGGCTGGAGCAGTCCGGCGTCGGTGAGGTCCCGAACGCATGTGACGGCTTGGCGCAGGGGCAGTCCCGCCAGCAGGGCGGCGCTCCGGGGGCTGAAGTCGGGGCCGGCGGCGAGCGCGGCGCGGCGGAAGACGGTGCGGGTGGCTGGGGGCAGTTGCCGGTAGGACAGTGCGAATGCGGCGCGGACCTGCAGTGAGCCGGCTTGCAGGGTGTCCAGGCGGGTGGTGCTTTCCGCGAGCTGGGTTGCGAGTTTGGCGAGGTGTTCGCCCGGCCGGGCGGCGAGGCGTTGTGCGGCGATGCGGACGGCCAGGGGGAGGTGTCCGCACAGGTCGGCGAGATCGCGGGCGGCCTGACTCTCACGGCTCACCCGTTCGGGTCCGATGACCCGGGTGAGGAGTTCGACGGCTTCCTCGCGGCGCAGCAGTGCGAGTTCGGGGCGGTGGACCGCTTCGAGGCCGGCCAGGGTGTTGCGGCTGGTGATGAGGGTGAGGGAGGAGCTGTGGCCGGGCAACAGCGGGCGGACTTGGTTCTCGTCGGCGGCGTTGTCCAGGAGGAGGAGGATCCGGCGGTTGCGCAGTAAGGAGCGCAGGAGGCCGCTGCGGTCCTCGGTGGTGGTGGGGATGGCGCTGTCCACGGCGCCGAGGGCCCGCAGGAGCCGGGCGAGCGCGTCGCGCGGCGGGGTGGGGTGGGGGTCCATGCCGCGCAGGTCGAGGCCGTACTGGCCGTGCGGGAAGTGCGGGGTGAGGGTGTGGGCGGCGTGGACGGCGAAGGCGGTCTTGCCCAGGCCGGGCTGTCCGCTGATCACAGCGACGGGTGGCTGAGCGGGGTCGATGTGTTCGGCCAGGGCGCGGAGCCGGTTCAGGGCTTGGTCGCGGGCGGTGAAGTCACCCAGATCGCGCGGCAGTTGGAGGGGGTGGTGCGGGACGGTCCGTGTCTCCGGCTGGGTGGCGGGCCCGGCTTCGGAGCGGGGCCGGCGGCGGGGGCGGCCGAGGCCGGCGGTGTGTTCCAGTTCGGCGGCGGCCGGACCGTCCAGGCCCAGGGCGGTGGCGAGGGCCTGGACGGTGCGGCGCTGCGGCCCCCGGGAGCGTCCGCGTTCCAGGTCCGAAAGAGCCCGTACGCTCACTCCCGCGGCCTGCGCAAGTTCCTCCTGGCTCAGCCCCGCACCCGTTCGCAGGGCATGCAGGCGCGCAGCGAACCCTTCGTTGCTCATGAATCGAATCCCCTGGTCAGCGCGGCCCCCCGAGTCGGCGGGTCCTACCGGCAGAAGTATGCCAAGACGCTCCCTCCTCCTTCTGCCGGTGGAAGTCCGTACGCGGCGTGGGCGGACCGCCCTGCTCGGCCGGGCACCGCCGCACCGCGTCCGCCGCCTGCGTTTCCATGCGGAAAGCACGAGCGGCCCGGCCGATTGCTCGGCCGGGCCGCTTCGGGCACCGCTAGGGCGTGGGTGACAGGAGGCCGGATCAGGGCCGGGGGGTCATCCGCGGGTCGGGCACACGTCCTGCGTGACCTTGCCGGCCTTGCCACCGGTCGTCGCCGGGTCCAGGGTCAGGCACTTGCCGGTCCACCGGTTGATGAAGTAGGTGGCGCGCCGCCCGCCGTACTGCTCCGCCGGCATGACCTCCCAGAGCTGGTTGTCCGAGGCCCACCGGCTCTCGCACGGCCACCAGAACAGCTGCATGCCGTTGCCGGGGGGCACGCCGAGGTTCCACGGGACGGTGAGGCAGTTGCCGTTGCCCGCCTTGATCCAGTAGTAGTTCTGACTGTCGTAGGGCGGCAGCGGGACGGTCCACTGCTGGCTGCTGGGCGCCGGGCTCGCACAGGCCCGCTGTGTCATCACGCCACCCGTGCCGTCGGGGAAGTTCTCACCCCGCACCATGCACCGGTTCGGTGCGGTGGTCTCATAGGTCTGCCCGATGAACTGCCTGTTCGGGGTGACGGTCCACAGCGCCGGGTGCGGCGCGAAGACGTGGGCGTTGCGGTTGAGTTCGTTGACCACGGACATCGGGGTGACGCCGCTGGTGTCGCTCTTCTCGTAGAAGTTCACGGCGACGTAGTTCGGGTTGCGGCCCGCGGCGGGGCGGCAGTCCTTGTCGATGCGGTTCTTCAGCGCCGAGCCGTTGTCGCCCGACGACTTCGCCTCGGGGTTCAGCACGCTCGAGTCGAACTGGTTCATGGTGAACAGCGGCGTCAGGGCCGTGCCGGGCATGGGGTTCTGCCCCACCGGGTTGCTGTTGCGCGATGCGCAGCCGCTGGGCCGTCCGTCGTAGTCGTAGAGCGTCTCCACCGTGCGGTTCCAGGTGTACATGAGGCGCCCGTACTCCTTGCTGCCGTCACCGGACTTGACCGGGACGTCGTCTCCCCACCTGTCCTGGAAGACCACCAGGCGGCGGTTGTCGGAGACCATGTCGCGCAGCCGCGGCCAGTTCCGCCTGTCGATGTCGTACTGGGTGGGCGAGAACAGCAGGCCCTTGGCGTTGTCGGCCTCCAGCACGTCGGTGACCGCCTGGGTGAGCGACGCGCGGCTGGCGTAGTTCTCCAGGAAGATCGTGACCACTTCGTCCGGGTGGGCCTTGAGGAAGTCCACCACGGTGCTGAGCCCGCTGCGAAAGCTCTCGTAGCAGGAGAACGTGGAGTGGCACAGCATCAGGTCGACGTTGCCCTCCTGGTCGTAGGCGATGTCGTAGGTGTCGAGCATCAGCCCGCGCACGCCGTCGTCGAGCTGCCGGGAGATGCTGCGCGACTGGTTCCTCGGCGGCGCCACCCCGGAGGTCGCGTAGGAGTTGTGGGTGGTCAGCGACGACCACTGGTCGAGGCGGGCGTCTCCGTACTTGCTCCCGGACGCCGCCGCGGCGGTCGTCGGGGTGGGCAGCATCGCGGCCAGGAAGACCAGCGACAGAACGGGTAGGGCCAGCCTTCGCAGCGCGCGGAAGCCTCTTGCAAGCATGTCGTTCCCCAGGGTCAAGACGGTCGTCGGAACCGGAGCGGACGGCGGTACCGGTTGCCGGACGGCGGTGCGGGCGGGCCGGGGCACCGTGATGCCCGGCCGCCCGGCCCCGCCGTCCGTCCCGCGTCGAGCCAACACGGTGGGAGGGGGCCGGACCATGCGGTTCCACCGGCAGAAGTAGGTACCCCGCCTACTTCTGCCGGGCAGTCCTGCGTCCCTCCCCCGGCCGGTCGCCGGACCCACCGACCCGCAAGGCGCTACCGCAACCGCCGCGCCCGGTGGGGTATACGTCGTCCGGGACGCAACCGCGATGCCGGCGAAGGGAATGGTTGCCGTGGACCGTACGACCTGCTGTGTGGTGGGGGGCGGCCCCGCCGGGATGGTGCTGGCCCTGCTGCTGGCCCGGGCCGGGGTGGAGGTGACCGTGCTGGAGAAGCACGGCGACTTCCTCCGCGATTTCCGCGGCGACACCGTGCACCCGTCCACCCTGTCGCTGCTGGACGACATCGGCCTCGCCGAACGCTTCGCCCGGCTGCCTCAGCGGCGGGTGACCTCGGTGCAACTGCCCATCGGGGCGGACCGCTCCCTCGTCACGATCGGGAACATCGGGGCGCTGCCCGGGAAGTACAACTACATCGCGATGGTGCCGCAATGGGACCTGCTCGACCTCCTCGCCGACGAGGCGGCCAGGGAACCCTCCTTCCGGCTGCGCATGAACACCGAGGCGACGTCCTTCCTGAGGGAACGCGGCCGGGTCACCGGCGTGCGGTACCGCACCGCGGACGGCGCGACCGGTGAGCTCAGGGCCACGCTGACCGTGGCCTGCGACGGCCGCGGGTCCTTCGCCAGGGCGCTGCCCGAGCTCGGCCTGGAGGACTTCCCGTGCCCGATGGACGCCTGGTGGTTCCGGCTGCCGCGCCACGAGAGCGATCCCAGCGGGCTCGTGGGAGGCCTGGGCGAAGGGTTCTTCAGCGCGCTCATCGACCGCGGCGACTACTGGCAGATCGCGGGGCTCATCCCCAAGGGAACCGACGCCCAGCGTCGCGCGGAGGGCTTGGACCGGTTCATGGCCCAGTTCACGGACGCCGTCCCGTGGCTGGCCGACCGGGCGCACGCCCTCACCTCCTGGGACGAGGTCAAGCTGCTCGACGTACGGCTGGACCGGCTTCGGCGCTGGCACCGGCCGGGGCTGCTGTGCATCGGCGACGCCGCCCACGCCATGTCGCCGGTCTTCGGCATCGGCATCAACCTCGCCGTGCAGGACGCGGTGGCCGCGGCCCGCCACCTGGTGGGCCCGCTGCGCGCGGGCACCGTGGGCCTCCACGACGTGCGCCGCGTACAGCGCCGCCGCATGCCCACGACGGTGGCCACCCAGGGCTTGCAGCGCCTGGCCCACGCCCGGGTCATCGAACCCCTGCTGGCCGGGCGCGTCGCGTTCGGCCACCCGCAGGTGGCGAAGCGGCTGACGGAGCTCGTCACCGACTCGCGGTGGCTGAACCGGGTGCCGGCCTACTTCATCGCGTACGGGGCCCTGCGCGAGCGGCCGCCGGCGGAGTCGGTGCGCGGCTCCGCGGACCCGGTCCGGGAGGCGTCGGACGGCGCCCGCTAGAGCCTGTCGATCTGGAGGCGCCGGCGGGAGGGGCCGTCGTCCAGCCTGCCGTGGCCGGGGCCCGGAGCGGCCGGCCACGGCAGCGCGCGGGGCTTTCGGGGGTCAGCCCCGCAGGGTGGCGATGGCCTTGTCGATGCGCCGTTGGCGCGTCTCGGGCATCTTCGCGCTCTCGATGGCGCGCACGTGCTCGCGCTTGCGGCTGTACGTCAGGTTGTCGTAGGCGGCGCGGGCGGCCGGTTCGGCGTCCAGAGCCTGGGTGAAGTCCTCAGGCTCGACGACGACGCGCGGCTCGGTGTCGAGCTCGACCTCGACCTCGATCTCCTCACCGATCTCGACTTCCGCGGCCCGCCGGTTGGCATGGCTGAGGCCGATCAAGTGGCGGCCGCGCAGGTGGGCGAGCCGGCTCTTCCAGGAATGCCCGTTGATGGTGATCGTCACCGGCGGCCGCGTGCCCTCGCCGAGCGCTGCCACCACCTCGGACGGGACTTCGAGACCCCGCATGGGCTCGGGGGGCTCAACGTAGGTCCGAAACTTCAAGGTCTTCTCCTGTCGTCCTGCCGGTTCACCGCGGATCCCGCCCCGGCTCCGATCGCCGCTCCCGCTTCCCGTACCCGGGTCACGGGCGTCCGGACGGCAGCGGCACGCGCTCCGCCGTCCCGGACGGCCCTGAGACAAGGATCGCGGCTACTCCGCGTAGGGCTGGTCGGTTCCTTGGGCGCTGTAGCCGAGACTCCAAATGTAGCCGTCCGGGTCGGCGAAGGTGCCGCCGTACCCGCCCCACGGCAGAGCGCCGGCGGGCTTGAGGACCTTGGCGCCGGCCTTCTGGGCCTCCGCCATGATCTCGTCGACCCTCGTCTCGCTCCGTACGACGTAGGTCAGGACCAGTCCGCTGAAGCCGCTGCCTTCCTGGTCCGTGCCCACCTGTTCGGCCAGGCCTTCACGGCTGTAGAAGCCGACGGGTGACGCACCGTCCGATGCGAAGAACACCGAGATGCCGAAGTCGTTCTGGATCTTCCAGCCGAGTCCCTCGGTGTAGAACTGCTTGGCCCGGTCCATGTCCCGGACGCCAAGAAGGATCGAGCTGACGTGCGCTTTCATGCCTTGCTCCTGCACTGTAGGTGTATGGGTGCCGGACGTCCGGGACACGGCCCGGACGTCACATCGGCGCCTGTTCGCCGGCCGTGGTCATCAGGTTAGGGGCGGCTCCGTGAACCGCGCTTCTCGATTCCTGATCGATCCGGACACCCCCCGGACGTCCCCGCAGACCTCACCGTGTCACCGTGTCGCCGGTTCGGTCCCGAGCGCGGCCCCGTCCGCTCGGAAGGCGCGCCGGTAGGCAGCGGGTGTGGTGCGCAGGGCTTCGTGGAAGCGCCTGCGCAGGTTGACGGCCGAGGAGAGGCCGACCCGGTGCGCGATGGTTTCCACGGGCAGGTCGGTCTCTTCCAGCAGGGCCCGGGTGGCGGCGATGCGCCGGTCGAGCAGCCAGCGCCCGGGGCTGATCCCCAACTGCTCGGTGAAGCGCCGGGTCAGCGTGCGGGCCGAGACCTGGGAGCGGGCTGCCATCTCGGCGACGCTGACCGGCTGGTCCAGCCGCCCGGCCAGCCATTCCAGCAGCGGGGCCAAAGAGTCGGTGACCGGTCCGGAGGTGGGCAGTTCGGCGTATTGCAGCTGGCAGCCTTCGCGGTGCGGCGGCATCACCATCTGGCGGGCGATCCGCATCGCGTACGCGGCGCCCTGGTCGGTGCGCACCAGGTGCAGGCAGAGGTCCACGCCGGCCGCCGATCCGGCGCTGGTCGCGACATCGCCGTGGTCCACGTACAGCACTGCGGGGTCGACCCGGACCCTCGGGAACCGGGCGGCCAGCCCCGGCGCCTGGGCCCAGTGGGTCGCGGCCCGCCGATCGTCCAGCAGTCCGGCGGCGGCGAGTACGAAGGCGCCCGAGCAGATGCCGACGACTCGCGCGCCCCGGCGGTGCGCCCGGCGGACCGCCGCGATCAGCCGTGCCGATACCTCGGTGCCGACGGGTTGTTGCCAGCCGGGGACCAGGACGGTGTCCGCGCGCTCCAACGCGTCCAGGCTCGTGGTGACCAGCAGGTCGTACCCGGCCTGGGTTCGCACCGGGCCGGGGTGCTCGGTGCAGACCTCGAACGCGTAGCGGGAGGGGATCGCCGGGCTGTGGTCGCCGAACACCTCGGACGCGCAGGCGAGCGGGAAGGCCGACTGAGGGGGCTGCAACACGGCCACGACCCGGTGAAGCGCCGGGGGCTTCGGCAGCGAACGAGGCGTCATGGCGCGAAAGTACCCCATCGTGTCGTTCAGGACACTGGGGTGATCGATTGGTCCAGTCCAGCATCGTCCTGTGACCACCGCAGAGACGCACACACAGGCCCAGACCGAGGCGCAAACCCAGCTCCGGACCGTCCGGAGCGACGCACCAGCCGCCCGGCCCCCCTTGTGGGACCGGCAGTTCACGCTCTACTTCGCCGCCCGCGCGGTGTCCCTGGTCGGCGACGCGATGATGCCGGTGGCCGCCGCGCTCGCGGTGGGCCCGCTGTACGGGATCTCCGGAGTCGGCCTCGTCCTCGGCACCTGGACCGGGACGTTCGTCCTCCTCGTCCTGTTCGGCGGGGTGTTCGCCGACCGGATCGGCGCGCGCCGGATGATGGTCGGCGCAGACCTCGTCCGGGTGCTTACCCAGGGGGTACTGGCTGCCGCGTTCTTCGCCGGGAGGCCGCCGTTCTGGCTGCTGGTGACGATGGCGGCGCTGGCCGGTGCCGCCGTCGCGATGTTCCAGCCGGGGGTGAACGGGATGGTCCCGCTGGTCGCCCGGGAACCGCAGCGCGCCAACGCCACGCTCAAAGTCGCCGACGCGCTCGCCCAACTGCTCGGCCCTGCCTTGGCGGGGCTGCTGATCGTGCTGACCGGTGCCGGGACCGTGTACGCGATCGACGCGGGCACCTTCGTCCTCAGCGCTCTGTGCCTGGGGCTCATCCGCCTCGCCCCCGTGAGCACGTCCAAGGGAGCTCCGGCCGACGGGGACTCCGCCGCCACCCGGGGGAGTTCGCTCCGCCGTGACTTGCGCCAGGGCTGGCAGGAGTTCCGCTCCCGCACCTGGATGTGGGCGGTGATCCTGATCTGGGTTGCCTACGGCGTGCTGCTCTTCGGCCCGCTGGTGCCGCTGAGCTCGGCGCTGATCGGAGGCAGGCTCGGCCCGAATGCCTACGGCCTGTCGGTCTCCTTCCTCGGTGTCGGAACGGTGCTCGGCGGCTTGCTGGCACTGCGACTGCGCCCGGCCCGACCGCTGGCCGCCGGCGCGATGGCCATGGTGCTGTTCGCCGGGGTGCCGCTCTGCGTGGCGTGGGGCGCCGGGCTTCCGGTGCTGCTGGCGTGCCACGTCCTCGGAGGTGGCGCCTGGGCGTTCTGGTCGGTGATGTGGGCGACCAGCGTGCAGACGCACACGCCGCAGGCGGTTCTCAACCGGGTCACCGCGTACGAGCTGGCCGGCTCGGTGTCCGGAATCGCGCTGGGTCAGATCCTGGCGGGGCCGGCCACGGAGCTGGCGTCCCCGGAGAGGCTGCTGCTGGTCTCGGGGGGTACCTGCCTGGCGGGCTGCGTGGCACTGCTCTCGATCCCGGCGATCCGCACCCTGCGCCGCGCCACCCCCACGGACAGCGGCATTCCGACGGCGCCTGTCGGTCCGGACGGAGGATGACCGGCCGGCACGTCGGCGGTCTCGCTCCGCACCCACGCCCGGATCCAGTCGGTGCCGGCCCCTTGTTTACCTTACGGGACGACCCGTAAGGTAAATGCCATGAGTTCCTCTCCGCCCTCCAGAGGGCGTCCCAGGGATCCCCGGTCGCACGAGGCGATCATCGGCGCGACGGCAGATCTGGTGGTCGAGGTCGGCTACGCCGCGACGTCGATCGGGGCGGTGGCCGCGCGGGCCGGTGTCGGCAAGGACACGATCTACCGGCGGTGGCCGGGCAAGCCGGAGTTGGTCTTCGAGGCCGTCTTCACGACCACCGATGACGCTCCGCCCCCGGACACCGGAACCCTGGCCGGGGACCTGACCGTGCTGCTGCAGGGCCTGGTCGACGAGTTCAGCGCGCCTGCCGCCGCGGGGGCACTCCCGGGGCTGCTCGCCGACTTCGCCGCCGATCCGGAACTGAAGGCGCGCATCCGCGGCGACTTCCTGGCCCCGTCCAAGGAACGACTGCTGATCGTCTTCGAACGCGCCGTGGCGCGCGGGGAGATCGCGGCCGCGACGCCGGTCGACCTGGTCCTGGACACGTTGGCAGGAGCCGTGTTCTTCCACGTAGGGCTGGTCGGGGAACTCCCCGACCAGCAGTTGGCCGCACGCCTGGCCGCTGTCGTGGCCAAGGGAATCGAGGTCCGATGAACAACTGGTTTCTCGCGGCGGGCATCACCGCTGTCGGCGTGGCCGCGGTGCACGTCATCGGCGGGGGCCGCGATGTGGTGCGCCCGCTGCTCGCCTCCGGGCTCGCGGACGAGCCCAAGCGTGTCCTGCACGCCGTCTGGCACATGGTGAGCGTCGACCTGGCGCTCTCCGGACTCGCCCTGCTGTACCTCTCCCAGGCGGACGGTACGCCGGGGACCGGCCTGGTGGCGTGGTTCGTGGCCGCGCACTTCGTCGCGTACGCGGCAGCCTTCCTGGTGGTCACCCTGTCCGTGGGCTGGCCCAGGCCACTGCTCCGCCTGCCGCAGTGGATCCTGCTCCTGCCCGTCGCGATGCTGGCAGCGGCGGGTGCCGCGTAGCCCGTCCCCGGAACCGCTGCCCGACGCGTTACCGGACCCGACCCGGGCATCTCTTCCCGCGCTCCCCCGCCCTCCGGCGGGCCCCCTCCGCGGGGTCCGCCAGAGCCCGTTCGGGCCAGGTGACTCCGGCGCGTCCGGGTGCACCGTAGGCCGCCCGGCCCACAGCGGGATCGCCGCACGCCGGCCGGCATCCTAGATTTCGGCGCGTATGCGGGGATTCGCCCGCTTCGACCGAAAGGGCTGTCCGGATGGCTCGCCGTTGGTTCACTTCCGCCCTGTGCGCGCTCGCACTCCTCGCACCGGGGTCACTCGGCGCGGCCTCGGCCGCCGAAGGTGGCGGGGCTTCTCTTCGGGTCATGACCCGCAACCTCTACCTCGGCGCCGACCTCGCGCCCGTTCTCGCCGCCACCAGCCCCCAGGGGCTCGTCGCCGCGGCGACCGCGGTGTGGGCGAACGTCCAGGCGACAAACTTCCCCGAGCGAGCCGAAGCGCTGGCCGACGAGATCGCCGCAAGCGATCCGCACGTGGTGGGTGTCCAGGAAGCCGTGCTGTGGCGCAGCCAGACGCCTGCCGGACCGGGCAGCGCCACTCACGTCGAGTACGACTTCCTGCAGATCCTTCTCGATGAGCTCTCCGCCCGGGGCAAGCACTACGCGGCCGTGGCCGCCATCACCGTCGGCAGCGACTTCGAGGCCCCGCGCTCCACGCCCAGCGGTTTGCAGGACATCCGCCTCACCGACCGCGACGTGCTCCTGGCCCGCACCGACCTGCCGGCACGCACCTTCTCCGTGGCCAACCCGCAGTCCGCCCGGTTCCAGAGCCACCTGCCCATCTGCCGCCCCGTGCTGGGCTGCCCGCCCCAACCGGCCCTGCGGGTCGAGCGGGGCTGGGTCGCGGCCGACGCCACGCTGCGCGGCCGCACCGCCCGCGTGGTGAGCACCCATCTCGAGCCCTCCGCCCCCGCCGTCCAGGAGGCGCAGGCCGGCGAACTGCTCGCGGGCCCGCTGAACACCACGCTCCCCACCGTGCTGCTCGGCGACCTCAACTCGGCCGCCGGCGGAGTCGGGGCGACACCGGGGAGCGACACCCAGAGCTACAACCGCCTCCTGGCCGCCGGATTCACCGACGCCTGGACGGCCGTCCGGCCCCGCGACCCCGGATTCACCTGCTGCCAGGCCTCCGACCTGCGCAACCCCACCTCCTCCCTCACGCGGCGCATCGACTACGTGCTCCTCCGCGGCAAGGTCACGGCGCTGACGGCCCACCGGGTGGGCCACGCCCGGGCCGACCGCACCCCGTCAGGACTGTGGCCCTCCGACCACGCCGGCGTCAGGAGCGTGCTCCGACTGCGTTGAGGAACGGCGCGCCCGGACGTGGGCCTGCCGCCGGGCTTCGCCGGGCGCGGAGCCGTCCTGAGCCGTCCTGAGCTGTCCTGAGCTGTCCTGAGCTGTCCTGAGCCGTCATCAGACATCCTCAGACGTCCCGGCGCCGTACGACCGAGACGGCGACGATCACCGAGACGAGCGCCCAGACCGCGAGCGCGATCCAGGAGCCGGTGATCGTGCCCGGGTGGGCGCCCAGACTGGTGGAGGCGTCCGGGTTCAGGGCCAGCCGTGCCTGGGCGGCGAGCGGGAGGTGGTTGCCGATCTCCTTCAAGGGCCGGTACCTGTCGCCGCCGAAGAGCAGGGGCAGGATGAAGAGGATCCCCACGACGGCGACGATCGAGGCCGTCGCGTGGCGCAGGACGGCTCCGAAGGCCATCCCGACGAGTGCGCAGACCGGGATGACCAGGGCGTAGGACGCCACGGCCCGCAGGCAGCCGGGGTCGTGGATCGAGAGCCCGACGTGGCGGGATGCCAGCATCGCGTTGGTGGTGAAGAAGGAGGCCGTGGAGACGGTCGCACCGAGGGCGAGCGTGATCACCGCGACCAGGGACACCTTGGCCGTGATCACCGCTCGCCGGTCGGGGACGGCCGCGAACGTGGTGCGGATCATTCCGGTGGCGTACTCGCCGAAGACCGTGATGGCGCCGAAAGCGCCCGCCGCCAGTGCCAGGAGATCGGACGCGACACTGCTCAGGCCGTGGAACAACGGGTCGTAGGTGTAGGGAGGTTCGCCGGGGAGCAGCGGGCGCGGCTGGTCGATGTACGGGAAGTCGGAGTGGACGGCGTTCACGTTGATCGCGATCGCGGCCACGGCGCTGAGGACGAGTACCCAGTAGGTCGACCTGAGCGAGCGCATCTTGATCCACTCGGCTGCGAGCAGGTCGGCGAACCCTGCCGCGTGTTCGGCCGCCCGCGCGGACGGCCCTGTGCCGGACCGGGTCGGCGTGCTCATCGGGTTTCTCCCGCCGGGTATTCGACGCTGTCGGCGGTGAGGGACATGAAGGCCGACTCCAGGGACGAGGTGGGGGTGGCCAGTTCGTGGAGCACGATGCGGTGCCGGTGGGCGAGGTCGCCGATCCGGGCCGCCGTCAGGCCGGTGACGCGGACGGCCGGACCGTTCTCCCGGTGCACCGACGCGCCCTCGGCGACGAGTACGGCCTCCAGGGCAGCCAGAGCCGTCGGGTCGGGGGTCTGGACGGTCACGCCCCGGGATGCGTGACGCGCCGAGAACTCCGCCAGGCTCGCGTCGGCGATCAGCCGGCCCCGGCCGATGACGATGATCCGGTCGGCGGTGTGCTCCATCTCCGCCATCATGTGGCTGGAGACGAAGACGGTACGGCCCTCGGCCGCCAGCCGCCGGAACAGCCCGCGCACCCACAGCACGCCCTCGGGGTCGAGGCCGTTCAGGGGCTCGTCGAAGAGCAGCACCGGCGGATCGCCGAGCAGGGCGCCCGCGATGCCGAGGCGCTGCTTCATCCCGAGGGAGAACCCGCCGACCCGGCGGCCCGCCGCCTTCGTCAGGCCGACTTCCCTCAGGACCTCGTCCACGCGGCGCAGGGGGATGCGGTTGCCGCGGGCCAGGGCGGACAGGTGCGCCCGCGCGCTCCGTCCGCCGTGCACGTCCTGGGCGTCCAGCAGCGCGCCCACGTGGCGCAGTCCGCGCGGGCGGTGCGAGAAGGGGACCCCGTCCACGGTGACGGTCCCGCCGGTCGGCGTGTTGAGGCCCAGGATCATCCGCAGGGTGGTGGACTTCCCCGCGCCGTTGGGGCCGAGGAATCCCGTCACCCGGCCCGGTTCCACGGTGAAGCTCAGGTCATCGACGGCGAGGGTGTCGCCGTACCGCTTGGTCAGTCGAGTCGATTCGATCACGAGGTCCACGCTGCCGGTGCGGGTACGGTCCCCGCGTCGGCCGGTGGTTCACACCGCGGCGCCTTGCCGGTAGCCCGGAGGATGAGGTCCGTGGGCCGATGTCCCGGCAGAACGGGCCAGGTTACGATCGGCCGATGACCGCTCCTCCTCGTCCGCCCCTGCTCAGACGCGTGCCACCGGGTGCGTGGGTGGGCGCCTTCTGGGTGACCCTCATCCTGGTGCGCACGCTGCAACGGCCGGACGAGCTGCGGCACTTGGTCCAGTACAACGGCAACATGGAGGATGCGCCGCTCCTGGTCACCGCCGTCGTCACGACCCTGGGTGCGCTGCTGCTGTTCCGCGCGCCCCTGGCGGCCGTGGCCATCGCGCTCGCGGGCTCCGTGTTCTCGCTCGGGATGGCGGTGCGCGAGACGACCTTCGTCCTGTTCCTGCTGGCCGACGCGGCCGTCGGCTACACCGCCGCGACCCGCTCACGGCGGGTCTCGGCGACCGCCGCCCTGCTCTGTGCCGCCACCCTGGCGGGCTATGCGGCCTGGCAGCTGGCCCGTGGCAACTTCTTCAACCCCTCGGCGCCGGCCGGGCTCGCATCGACCGTCGTCATCGCCTGGCTGATCGGCAACACGATCCGTCAGGACCGGGCGCACGCGGAGACGGTACGCGCCCAGGCCACGCGGCAGGCGGTCACCGCGGAGCGGCTGCGGATCGCCCGGGAACTGCACGACATGGTCGCCCACAACATCGGCATCATCACCATCCAGGCCGGCGTGGGGAGCCGGGTCATGGACACCCAGCCCGCCGAGACGCGCAAGGCGCTCGACGCCATCGAGGCCACCGGCCGGGAGACACTCGCCGGTCTGCGACGCATGCTCGGCGCGCTGCGCAAGGGCGAGGAGGAGTCCGCGCCGCTGGAGCCGGCCCCCGGCCTTGCCGCCCTCGGCCAACTGGTCGGGCGGAGCGCGGCCGCCGGTGTCCGGGTCGAGGTCCGCCGGAGGGGGGAGGGTCGCGAACTGCCCCCGGACGTGGACCTCGCGGCCTTCCGCATCGTCCAGGAGGCGGTCACGAACGTGGTGCGCCACTCCGGAACCCGGGACTGCACCGTGACGGTCGACCACCGCGGTGACGAGCTGGCCGTCGACGTCGTCGACCTCGGCCGCGGGGGCGGCGTGGGGGGTTCCGGCTACGGCATCGTCGGCATGCGGGAGCGAGTCGGCCTGCTGCACGGAGAGTTCAGCGCCGGGCCGCTCCCGGGCGGCGGCTTCCGCGTGGCGGCCCTGCTGCCGGTACCCGGGGAGGCGGGCCGGTGATCCGCGTCGTGCTGATCGACGACCAGCCGCTGATCCGTACGGGGCTGCGCGTCCTCATCGCCGACACCCCCGACCTGAAGGTGGTCGGGGAGGCCGGGAACGGCGACGACGCCGTGGAGCTGGTGGCGCGGTTGCGGCCGGACGTGGCCATCATGGACATCCGGATGCCCGGCACGGACGGGATCGAGGCCACCCGCCGGATCGACGCGGATCCGCGGTCGACGACCCGCGTCCTGGTCCTCACCACCTTCGACGACGACGAGTACGTCTACGGTGCGCTCCGCGCCGGCGCGAGCGGCTTCCTCGTCAAGGACATGCCGCTCGAGTCCATCCTCGACGGCGTCCGGGTCGTCGCCGCCGGGGACGCCCTCATCGCGCCGAGCGTCACGCGCCGCCTCATCGAGGAGTTCGCGGCGCGGCCCGACCCCTCCCCCGGTGTCCGGCCGGGCGGCGGCCCGGGAGCCCGCCGGGTGGTCGTCGACGGCATCACGGACCGGGAGCGCGAGGTACTGACCCTCGTCGGCCGCGGCCTGTCCAACGCGGAGATCGCCGGGGAGCTCACCATCAGCGTGGCCACCGCGAAGGCCCACCTCGCGCGCCTCTTCACCAAACTCGACGCGCGCGACCGGGTCCAGCTCGTGATACTCGCCTACGAATTCGGCCTCGTCGCGCCCCCGAGGTGAGGTGAACCGCCTATGCGGCGGTGCCGTCCGGCTCGGTGGTCATGCGGGCCACGTGGAGTGCCAGGTAGGAGACCTCGTCCTCGCTCAGGCGCTCGCCCAGACGCAGCTCGACGATCGTGGCCAACTGCTGCGCGGTGCGGGTCGCCTCCGGGTAGTGCCGGCGGATGCCCTCGCCGATCGTGGACTCGTGTCCCTTCAGCTGCCGGTGCTGCTGGATGCGCACGAAGAGGTAGCGCACGTGGGTGATGAACCGCGCCGCGCTCATGGACTCCTGCGAGACGGACAGCCCGTACCGCTCCCGCACGACGGCGAGCATCTGCTGGATGACCCCGGTCATCGTGTACGTGAAGGACAGGTCGCCCGTGGCGAAGCCCGCGTTGACCAGGTGCAACGCGAGCGCGATCGCCTCGGAGTCCTCCAGCCGCGGGTCCACGCGCTCGTTGATCGCATCCAGCAGGCGCTGCGCCCGGGCGTACTCGGATGCGTACAGGGCCTGGACCTCCGCGCGCAGCGGGTACTCGATGACGATGCCGCGCGCGGCCCGGTCCAGCGCACCGGCCACGTGGTCGGCGACGGCGATGGCGAGGGTGGGCCGGGTGGACTCGCGCCCCTCGATGCCCGCTTCGTCGAGGGCGATCACGACGGCCCGCAGGACCTCCTCGTCGATGAGGGAGAGGACCTCGCTCAGGTGGTCGGGATCACGGCCGTCCGCCGGTACGAAGACGCGCACGATCAGCGCGGGGTCGACGGGCTTGCCCTGGCGGGAGCCGAAGCCGATGCCGCGCCCGGTGAGGATGACCTCCTGGCCCTTGTCGTCGCGCGCGAGGACCACGTTGTTATTGAGGACACGCAGCGCCTTCAACGTCTGCTCTCCTTCTCGTTCGCGGTCCGGTTCTGCCCAATGATCCCGCATTGTCTGCCCCCCTTACGCCACCCTCTCCCCCGAACCGGTACGACGCGGGCACGCACCCACGAGGTGGCGCGCGCCCGCGTCGTACCGGTGGCGGTCGTCAGCGCCGTACGGTCACCACGGGGGTACCGGCGGCGACGGTCTGCCCGGTGTGCGGCTCGACCGAGCCGAGGTCGGCGGTGTTGGTGACGGTCATGAGCGTGACGGTCGGGTGCTCCGCCGCGCGCACGGCGTCGAGGTCGACCTCGACGAGCAGGTCGCCGACGGAGACCTGCCGGCCGGACTCGACGCGGACGTCGAAGCCCTCTCCCCCCATCTTCACCGTGTCGATGCCGATGTGGATCAGCACCTCGACGCCGTCCGCGGTACGGATGCCGAAGGCGTGGCCGGTGGCGGCGACGATGACCAGCTCTCCGTCGACCGGGGCGACGACGCGGCCGTCGGCCGGCTCGATGCCCACGCCTTCGCCGAGCGCACGGGAGGCGAAGACGGGGTCCCCGACCTCGTCGAGGCCGACCACACGGCCCGCGACGGGCGCGGCGAGCTCGATGCCCCTGGCGGGGGTGGGAGCGGGGGCACCGGCCGCGGCAGCGGATGCGGAGCCGGTGGCGGCGGTGGAGGCACCCGCGGCGGCGGTGGAGGCACCCGCGGCGGCCGTGGTGGCGCCCGCCGTGGTGGCGGCGCCGACGGCGACGAGCTCGCGGTCGTCGGCTGCCGCGGCCTCCCCACGGGAGACGGCCTCCGCGGCGTCGCGCTCGGCGTTGGCCTGGACGCGGTCCTCCGGGGTACGGAAGTCGGAGAAGTACACGAGCGCCATCGAGACGAAGAACGCGGCCGTGATCGCGATGCCGTAGGTGGCCATCGGAGAGAAGACGGGGATGGTCAGCAGCGAGGTGAAGGCGAAGGCCTTGGTGTCCACGCCGCCCAGGACGCCCACGATCACACCGCCCACGAGGCAGCCCACGAGCATGCGCGGATAGATCCGCTTGAAGCGCAGGTGGATGCCGTAGAGGGACGGCTCGGAGATGCCGCCGAGCAGACCCGCGGCCAGGGCGCCGGTGGCGGTCTGGCGCATCTCCTTCTCCCGGTGGCGGAGCGAGAGCAGCAGGACACCGGCGGTGGCGCCGAAGCAGGCGAAGTTCCAGGCGCCCATGGGGCCCTGGATGAAGTCGTAGCCGAGGGTGTTGATGTTCACCAGCATGAGCGCGTTCAGCGGCCAGTGCAGGCCCAGCGGCACCAGGAACGGGTACAGCAGCGGGATGAGGATCGCGAAGACGATCGGGGCGTTGCCGTTCAGCCAGGACAGGCCTTCGCCGAGGCCGTTGCCGGCCCAGACGCCCAGCGGGCCGATGAGGAAGGCGGTGATCGGGATCATGATCAGCATGCTGAAGAACGGCACGAAGACCAGGTGCACGGCCTCGGGGAAGACGCGCTGCAGGCCCTTGTAGACCAGGGCGAGCAGGGCGACCATCAGCAGCGGCACGAAGACCTGGCCGCCGTAGTCGTTCAGCTGCATCGGCAGTCCGAAGACGTGCGCCACGCACTCCTGGGTTCCCAGGGTGCCGTTGGTCGTGCAGGTGATGCCGGGGATGCCGGACTTCGGGTCGAGCATGCCCGTGAAGTTCGGGGTCATCACCGCGGCCATCACCGCGGCGCCCACCCAGGGGTCGATCTTCAGCTTCTTGGCCGCGTTGTAGGCGACCATGATCGGCAGGAAGTACAGCACCGAGCGCCACATGGCGTCGACGAACACCCAGGTGGCGGACTTGTCCGCGGCGCGGAAGTCGACGAAGCCGAGGGCGTCGAGGACGGAGGCGATCGCGATGATGAGCGAGGAGCCCAGCAGGACGCCCATGAGCGGGCGGAAGGAGTCGGACAGGTACTCGAAGAAGTTGTCGACCCAGGCGTAGCGGCCGCGGCTCTTGGCCCGCATCGCGGCCTTGACGTCGGCGTCGGACTTCGGGCCGGGCGTGCCCGCGCCGCTCATCGAGGGCAGGTTCATGATCTCGGAGTAGACGCGTGCGACGGCTCCGCCGATCACGATCTGCAGGCGGTCACCGGACTGCGGCACGGTGGCCATGACGCCGTCGAGGGCATCGAGCGCGGCCGCGTCGGCCTTCGCCCCGTCGTGGAGCTGGAAGCGCAGCCTCGTCGCGCAGTGCGTGAGGCTCTCGATGTTCTCGGCTCCGCCGACGCCGCGGAGGATCTGCTCCGCGAGCGTGCCGGGTCCGGCTACGGGTGTGTTCATGATGCGTCCTTGCATCCTGGGGCTCTTGCCATCCTGCTTCGGTCCGCGATCTCTCCCGCCCGGATTCCGGGCAACAAAAAAGGCCCGGGTCGCGCACACGGCGCTACCCAGGCCTTGCCTCCCCTCGAGCGGCACACCGCCTCGGCGTCGCGTGGCGACGAAGGTGGCGTCCTCGGGGAGTAACAATCCTGCGATCGGGATCGATCAGACAAAACCTTAACACCGGGAAGTGCGTGCGATGGACGGCGCCGCCGTGGTGCGATGCGCGGCAGGCCGGCGGGCCAGCAAGTGGGCGTCGAGGAAGCCGCGTTCGGAGGCCGGGTCGTGGAGCAGCCGGGCGACCGTGACGAGTCCGGCTCCGGTCAGCAATGCGGCGAGCCGGTCCGCCGGCCAGCTGTAGGCGGGCGCCACCTTGTGGTCGAAGCGGACCGGGTCCCGTCCGTCGGTCCCGAAGAACGAGACCAGGAGCAGGCCCCCGGGTGCCAGGACGCGGACCTGCTCGGCGAGCAGCGCGGGCAGCTCCCCGGGCGGCGTGTGGATCATCGAGTAGTGGGCCAGGACGCCGCCGAGCGCGCCGTCCTCGACGGGGAGGGCCTCCATGCGCGCCTCGTCGAACCGCAGCGCCGGATGGGCCCGGCGGGCGTGGTCGACCATGGCCGGGGAGAGGTCGAGCCCGAAGGCGTCCAGTCCCAGGTCGTGCAGCATGGCCGTCAGGTGACCGGGGCCGCACCCCACGTCGGCCGCCCGCGGGTTCCCCGTGCCTCGCACCAGCTCGGCGAAGGTGGTGATCATGGCTCGCGCGAAGGGCTGCGTTTCCAGCCGGTCGGCGAACATCGACGCGTACAGCTCGACGATGCCGTCGTAGGCCGCCCTGGTCTCGTCCTGGTGATCCGCCACGGTGAGGAAGCTAACATCCGCGCAAGGCGACCCGCCCCGTGGGGCCTACCCCTCCGGGGCCTGCCCCGGGGCGGCCGGGGACGACGCCCGGTGTTCGGTAGGGGTGATTCCGTAGGTTTCGCGGAATGCCCGGCTGAACGCGGTGGCGCTGGAGAATCCCCAGCGGGCCGCGATCACTTGAACGGGCCGGCCGCTCAGATCCCCTCGTGCGAGGTCGGCGTGGGCCCGCTCCAGCCGGCTTTCGCGGATGCGTGCCGCGATGGTCAGGTCCTGGCCGGCGAAGAGGGCGTGCAGGGCGCGCAGGGACATGTTGTGCCGGTCTGCGATCGCCTGGGGGGTCAGTCCCGGGTCGCCGAGGTTGTTCTCGATGAAGCGGTGGATCCGCTGCAGGGTCTCGCGGGTGCGCGCCTCGGCAGGCGCCTCGCCGGGGTCGCCCAGCTGCTGCGCGAGGCACGCGGTGGCCAGGTCGAGGGCAATGGACCCCAACTCGCGCAGTTCCTCGGGGCGGCAGCGCGGGCCGTGGGTGAGCAGCGTGCGCAGGAAGTCGGCAAGGATCGCACTCGGCCCCGTGTCCGCGGCCAGGTTCCGTGCGAGGAGGCTGTCCACCCGGTTCGGGCGCAGCGCCAGGGCCGGGCGGGGGATCTGCAGCACGATCGCCTCTATCTGCCCGCCCGCGACGGCCCCTTCGCTGGGTCGTGACGTGTCCGTGAGCACGAGTCCCCCGGCGACCACGGAATCGCGGCCCCGCTGGGAGATGGTGAAGCGTCCCTGCGTCACGAGTGCCAGCTGGAAGTGCTCGGGATCGCCCCGCCGGATGTGGGCCGAGGTGCGGCGCGAGAGCACCGGTGAGCACGCCAGGGAGGACAGCCGCACCGCTCCGAGATCCAGGTCCGTGATCTTCGCGCGGAAGTCGGCCGTGTGCGGGGTGGTGAGCATGACCGGCATCAGATCGGTGGACACCGTCTCGCAGAACCAGTCGAACCTGTCCTCGCGCGCCTCGACGGCTTCCGACGCCACCAGCGAACCCATGCGCTCACCCACACCCTTTGACCTGGCAGTGAACCAGTCCTTCACCGGTTGTCCCACCACCGCGCTTCCCCCCGTCACGCGATCAAGTATCGGTCACGCGAATCCGGCGAGGTCACGGGCCCGTGCCCGGTCACGGACCCGTGCCCGGATTCCGCCCCCCCTAGCCAGCTGGTTGCCTCACCAGGTATCTTGCATCGCATGGAACCAGGTGATTCGACCAAGCAGGCCCGGGCAGCCGCCCAGCTGCGCAAGGGGGTCCTGGAGTACTGCGTACTCGCCCTGATGCGGGACCGCCCCCGCTACGGCGTGGAGCTCCTCCACGCCCTGGAGGACTCCGGCACCCTGGCCACCAGCCAGGGCACGGTCTACCCGCTGCTCTCCCGGCTGCGCCGCGACGACCTGGTCACCACCACCTGGCAGGAGTCCGCTTCCGGACCGCCCCGTCGCTACTACGCCCTCACCGACAGCGGCCGTGCCGCGCTCGACGAGTTCACCCGCGTCTGGCCCGGATTCCGCGACGCCGTCGACGCCTTCCTCGCCACCCCGCACCACTCCACCGGAGATCCCGCATGAAGACCTCGGCCGACCCCGTACGCGACTACCTCTGCGCCGTGGAGCGCGAGGCCTCCGCACTGCCCGCCGACCGTCGCCGGGAACTCCTCGCCGACCTCTCCGAACACATCGAGGTGACGCGCGCCGAACGTCCGCACGTCACGATCGGCGAGGTCCTGGCGGAGCTGGGGGACCCCCGGACGATCGCGGCGACGGCACTGGCCGAGGCGGGCGACGGGGTCGCCGGTCCCCCGGCCCGGAGCGGCGCCGGGGCACCCGTCCGGCGGGGCAAGGTGCACCCCCTGGTCCCGCTCCTGATGCTCACCGTCCCCTTCCTCGTCGCCGCGGTCCTCCCCTACAGCGCCGTCACGGGGTTCCTGAGCACCCTGTTCCGCGTCATCGGCGCGGTGCTCCTCTGCACCTCGGTGCACTGGACCCCTGCCCAGAAGACGACCGGCGTCGTGCTCGCCGCGGTCCTGCCGACGCTCGCCATCGGCATCTGGAAGTTGCTCGTCGCCGCACCGGCGAGCGACACCGCGGCCAACCTGGCCAACCTTGCGACGTTCGTCCTGCTGGCCGGCACGACGGCATGGCTCTGGCGGATCCGTCGCGCCTGAGGCGCCGCTGCGCGTACGGGGGGCCTCAGGCGAGGGACTGCGCGGCGTAGAGGGTGCCGACGGCGGTGGCCAGGGTGCCCAGGAGGAGCCGGAGGGCCGTCTCGGGGAGGTGGGGCTGGAGGCGGGCACCGAAGTAGCCGCCGATGAGTCCGCCCGCGCCGCAGGCCAGGCCGAGGAACCAGTCCGGCGCGATGCTGCCCGGCCCGGAGAGCGCCAGCAGGGCGTACGTGGCGGCGCCGACCACGGAGGTGGCGAAGGTGGAGGCCAGGGCCGCCGGGGCGACCTGGGCGACGGGCATGCCGCGGCCGACGAGGACGGGGCCGAGGAGGGAGCCGCCGCCGATGCCGTAGATCCCGCCGACCACGCCGACGGTCAGGGCCAGGCCGGTCACGGCGCGCGGCGACAGCGCGTCACGGGCCCGTCCGGACCGCCGGGACGGCAGGAGCGTGCGGATGACCAGCCACAGTCCGAGCGGGAGCAGGAAAGCGGCCACCAGGGCCTTGAAGACGACCGGACCCGGAATCGCGAACACCCGGATGACCGCGCCGATGACCACGCCGGGCAGGGTTCCGAGGACCAGCCGGCGTACCAGTGGCCCGTGCAGGGTGCCCGTGCGGTGGTGGCGCAGGAGCGCGCCGGGGCCGGCGACGACGTTGTAGAGCAGGTTGGTCGGTGTGACCGCCGGGCTCGGGACCGCGAACACGCTGAGCTGTACGGGCAGCAGGAACACCGCCCCGGAGACGCCGACCGGTGCGGTGACCACCGCGATGACCAGGCCGGTGGCCAGTCCGGCCAGGCCAGCTCCCCATTCCAAAGCCGTTCAGCCGCGTTCGACGTGCACGCTGGTCGACTTCACCCGGGCGGTGACCGTCACGCCCGGTTCCAGGCCGAGTTCCTCGACTGCCTCCCGGGTCAGCAGCGACACCACCCGGTGCGGCCCCGCCTGGACCTCCACCTGCGCCGAGACGCCCCCCAGCTTGATCGCGGTCACGATCCCCGGGAACGCGTTGCGCGCCGAGGAGTACGGGGTGCCCTCGCCATCGGCGCCCTCGTGGGCGACCTCCACGCAGAACGCGGCGAGATCCGGCCCCTCCACGATCCGCCGGTTGCCCTGCCGGTGGGTCGGGAAGCGGTCCGCGTCCGCCCATCGGCGCACCGTGTCAACGCTCACACCCAGCAGCTCGGCGGCCTGCCCCATCGTGTACGACTCCATGGGGGCCACCCTAGAGGCAGCGGGTCGTGGGCAGGCCGGCCGCCCTCGGGCCCGCGCCCCGGCGGGCTCGCCGGGCGGGGTGCGAACACCGCCGTGGGGCGGGTCCCTCCTCCCGGGGAGGGACCCGATGCCGGGGCAAACCGATCATCGGTTTGCCCTCCTCGGGCAAGTGGGTAGATCATGCCTCGTGATCGGCAGTCGTGTGTCCGAAGTACCGCTTCACCAAGCGTCGGAGGACCAGGGCAGGCAACCCACACCCAAGGGTCCTCACAAGCGAGGGCCCTCGTCCCCGACAGGGAGCAGCAAATGGCCACCGGAACTGTGAAGTGGTTCAACTCGGAAAAGGGCTTCGGCTTCATCGAGCAGGACGGCGGCGGCCCCGACGTCTTCGCCCACTACTCCAACATCAACGCCCAGGGCTTCCGTGAGCTCCAGGAGGGCCAGAAGGTCGAGTTCCAGGTCACCCAGGGCCAGAAGGGCCCGCAGGCCGAGGACATCCGTCCCCTCTGAGCCGCAGCATCCTGACGCCCCGCGCCGTTTCGGTGCGGGGCGTCACTGCGTCCGCCGCCCGTGGCCACACACCTCGGCGTCAAGTTGGTGCGGGTCCCGCCGTACTCTGTGCGGGTGATCCTGCACAGCCTTCACGACAGATCGGACCTGGCCGCCCGCTTCGCACGGGATCCGGCCATGAATCTGATGGAGCTCGGCGACCTCGACGACCTGCCGTGG
This sequence comes from Streptomyces sp. NPDC006450, assembly GCF_040612195.1. Classification (NCBI taxonomy): domain Bacteria; kingdom Bacillati; phylum Actinomycetota; class Actinomycetes; order Kitasatosporales; family Streptomycetaceae; genus Streptomyces; species Streptomyces sp. NPDC006450. Next base: position 96,535 of record NZ_JBEXPT010000009.1, read on the forward strand.
CCCCACACCAGCTGGTACACCGTTACCGAGGACGGGCCGGTGGCGCTCCTCTACGCGGTCGGTGACGTCCCGACGCTGCTGGGGTTCACCCGCCCGGAGCAAGCGGCCGCCCTGGAGGAACTGGCCGAGGCGCTGCTGCCCGTACTCCCCCGGCGCTTCCTCGGGCATCTGACCGGAAACGCCGCGAAGGCACTGGAATCCGCGTACGCCGTGGAGTCGCGCAGCACCCTGCTCCGGATGGCGCTGACCGAGCCCGAACTGGCCGACCGTCATCCCGCCGGACCGTGGCGGCCCGCTCCGCTGAGCCGGGACGACCTCCCGGAACTGCTCGAACTGTTCGAACAGGCGTACCCGGGCAACTGGTTCGACCACCGCATGCTCGACACCGGCCAGTACCTCGGCGCCCGCCAGGACGGGCAACTGGTCGCCGTGGCGGGCGTCCACGTCCACTCGGCCCCGTACCGGGTCGCCGCGCTCGGGAACGTCACCACGCACCCGCGGGTCCGCGGACAGGGCGCCGGTGGCGCCTGCGTCGCCGCGCTGTGCCGGCGGCTGGCCAGGACCGTGGACCACATCGGACTGAACGTCCGTGCGGACAACGCCACCGCCGTCCGCCTCTACCGCCGGCTCGGCTTCAGCGAGGTCACGGAATTCACGGAGGCGGCCTTCACGGCCCGCCCGTAGGGAAGTGGCGGGCCGCGGCCCTTCGACCCGCGTGGTCCCGCAGAAGTCCCCGGCCACCGGGAACGGCGCCGCCCCGACGCTGGTCGGGGCGGCGCCGGCCCTTCCGTGTCAGGTGCTCAGGAGGCGGGCGTGAACTTCGTCGCGGCGGGCGCCGCGGTGGCCTCCTTGACCACCTTCATGCCTCCCGGGACCGTCGCGTCGGGCTTCATGATCACGCTCTGCCGGGTGGAGGGGGCCTTCGGATCCGAGAAGTCGTGCGTGATGCCGAAGCCGTTGTCGTAGGACTTCAGGCTCAGCAGCGCCGCCCGGATGCCCTCGCGGGTCAGGTCCTTGTCGGCGCAGGCCTTCTTCAGGACCTCCCCGAACAGAGTGCCGGCGGTGAAGCCCGCCACCACGCCGTTGTCCAGGCCCGCGTCCGGGTACTCCGCCTTGTACGCGGCGGCCAGGGCGGCCGGGCCCGCCTCGGTCGAGCCGATCGGCAGGGCCGAGGAGGCGACGTAGTAGTCCTTCTGCAGGGCCGCGCCCGCCGGGGTGGCCAGGAGCTGCGGTGCGAAGGCCGAGTTGTTGCCGACGATCGGGACGCCCCAGCCGCCCGCGGCGGCGACTCCGACGAGCGAGGCGGCCTGGCGGGGGCCGGCGCTGATGACCACGGCCTTGACCCCGGCCTGCTTGAGCGCGGCGACCTGGGCCGTCATGTCGTTGTCGGTCGGCTTGATCTTCTGTTCGACGACGGTCAGCCCGGCCTCCGCGGCGATGGCCTTGGCCCCGGTCAGCGCGTTCTCGCCGTAGTCGCCCTCGAAGTAGACGTGCCCGATCTTGTCGCCCGAGGCGATCCGCTTCTGGTCGAGGAGGAAGCCGACGGCGTTGATGGTCTCGACGTCGTACGTCGCGCCCACCGTACGGATGTACGGGCTGCCGAGCAGTGAGGCGGACCAGGCCTGGGGGATGACCAGCCCCTTGTCCTGGCCGTCGATCCGCTGCTTGACGGCGGAGACGAACGGGGAGCCGATGAACTGGGCGAAGCCCAGCACCGAGGGTTCCAGCTCCGTGTAGGCGGCGAGGGCCTTCTGCGGGTCGTAGCCGTGGTCGCGGACCGTCAGCTCGATGGTGCGGCCGCAGATGCCGCCCGCCGCGTTGGTCTGCTTCACCCACAGCTGCTGGGCCTGGGTGACGCTCTTGCCGAGGGAGGCGTAGACGCCGGTCATGTCGGTGAGCGCGCCGAGCTTGATGGTCTTGTCGCTCACCCCTGCTCCGGCCTTGACCCCGCCCGCGGCGGGCTTGTCGCCCTCGGTGCCCGCGGCGGGCTTGGCCTTGCCACTGCACCCGGCGGCGCCGGTCAGGACGAGTGCGGCTGCCAGGACCGCGGCAGCGTGCCTTCTTCTGTTCACGTTCGCTCCTTCGGGGGTGTGGTGCGGGTGCGGGTCCGGACGATCCGGGTGATGCCGGTGAGACCACCGGGCAGGAACAGGACGGCCACGACGACGGCCGCTCCGTACAGGTAGCGGGAGGCCTCGCCCGGCGAGACGCCGCCCGTTCCGGGTGCGGAGACCAGCGGGAGGGCGTCGCTGTAGCGGGTGAGGAGTTGGGGCAGGAGGGAGACGAAGACGGCGCCCACGACGGCGCCCGAGACGGTGCCGAGGCCACCGATCACGATCATGGCGAGGTACTCCAGGGACAGCACCATGCCGAAGTAGTCGGGCACGGTGCGCTGGAAGACCAGGGCGAGCAGGACGCCGGCGAGACCCGCGTACATGGACGACAGGACGAACACCGCGGCCCGGTACCGGGCGACCGGCACTCCCATCACCCCTGCGGCGATGCTGTGGTCGCGCAGGGCGTTCATGGCCCGGCCGGGCCGGCCCCGCAGGACGCCGCGCGCGAACAGGGCGCCGGCCAGGAGGGCGGCGAGGCCCACGTACCAGAGCTTCTCGGCGGACTGGAAGGGGACGGCCGCGATGACGGACTCGGTGTCGTCGAAGGTGAACCCGAAGAGGGACAGCGGCTCCACGGCCCGGCCGTTGAACCCGCCGGTGACACTGGTGGCGTTGAACAGCACGTGCTGGCCGATGAAGATCAGCGCGAGCGTGGCGATGCCGAGGTACGCGCCGCGCAGGCGGCCCGCGATGGGGCTGAAGAGGCCGCCCACCGCCCCGGCGAGGGCGACGGCCAGGACCGCGGCGAGCCAGCTGGGCAGGCCGAGACCGACCAGCGTGTGACTGCCCACCGTGCTGCCGTCCCCGGCGAGCGCGCAGTACCCGTAGGCGCCGACGGCGAGGAAGAAGGCGTGTCCCATCGACAGCTGTCCGGTGGCTCCGGTGAGCAGGTTGAGGCCGATGGCCCCGATGGCGGCGGCGATGGCGAACAGCCCGGCCTGCAGCCAGAACCGGTCGAGGTAGAACGGCAGCGCGAGGAGCACCAGGCCGGCGGCCGCCGCTGCCGCGTTCCGTGCGCCGGGCAGCCGCGGCCGGGTGGCAGCCACCGGGGCGGCGGCCTCGGGTTGCAGCACGGGGCTGCGGGTGTCAGACACGGGCGAGCTCCTTCGTGCCGAAGAGTCCGGCGGGACGGATCAGCAGGACCGCGACCATCACCACGTACGGGGCCAGGTCGCCGATGCCCCGGCCGAGGAAGGTCAACTGGCCCTGGTAGCCGGTGGCCAGGGCCTCGGTGACTCCCACGATGAGGCCGCCGGCCAGTGCGCCGGAGGTGGAGTCGAGGCCGCCGAGGATCGCGGCCGGGAAGGCCTTGAGGGCGGCGAGGGACGTGGCCCGCTCCAGGCCGGGCGTGGGGAAGACCGTCAGGAACAGGGCGGCGACGGCGGCCAGCGCCCCGGCCACGGCCCACGCCGCGAGCGAGACCCGGCCCAGCCGTACACCCATCAGTGCGGCCGTCTCCGGCTGCTCTGCGGCTGCGCGCATGGCCACGCCCCAGGAGGTGTGCCGGAACACGAGCAGGAACACGGTGATCAGCAACCCGGCGGCGAGGATGGCGGCGATCCGGGTCTGGGGCACCGTGACCGCGCCGAGGTGGACCACGCGGTCGCCCCAGGGGTCGCCGAGGGAGAGCACGTCGGTGCCGAGGCGCCGGGTGAGGTCGGTGATGAGGAGGATGTCGACGCCGATGGTGACGATGGCCAGCACGCTCTGGTCCTGGCCCCGGTAGCGCCGCATCACCAGGAACTCGATCGCCGCCCCGACGGCTGCCGCCGAGAGGGCGCCGGCCAGGAGGGCGCCCCAGAATCCGAGCTCCTCGTGCAGGGTCGCGGTGACGTACCCGCCGGCCAGGAGCAGGGATGCGTGCGCGAAGTTGACCACTTCGGTGGCCTTGAAGATGACGACGAAGCCGAGGGCGATCAGGGCGTAGACGGAGCCCATGGAGAGCCCGCCGAGGAGCAGTTCGAGGAAGGTGGTCATGCGGCCGGCTCCTCCTCTCCCAGGTACGCGCGGACCACCGCGGGGTCGTTCTGCACCTGCGCGGGAGTCCCGCCGCCGATGCGCCTGCCGAAGTCGAGTACGGTCACCGCGTCCGCGAGCCGCATCACCACCCCCATGTCGTGTTCGACCAGCACGATCGATATGCCGAGGCCGTCCCGGACGCCCGCGATGACGGCGGCCGTGCGCTGCCTCTCGTCGGCGGTCATGCCGGCGACGGGTTCGTCGAGGAGCAGCAGCCGGGGTTCCATGCACAGGGCCCGGGCCAGCTCGACGAGTTTCTGTTTTCCGTACGGGAGGGAGCCGGCGGGCGCCGTGAGGTCGCCCTCCAGCCCGACGAACTCGGCGATCTCCCGGACCCGTTCGCGGTGCAGGCGGTCTTCGCGCGCTGCGGCGGGCAGCCGTAGTCCGGCGGCCAGGAAGCCGGTCCGCATCAGCCGGTGGCGCCCCAGCAGGAGGCTGTCGGCGACGGTGGTGTGCGGGGGGAGTGCCAGGTTCTGGAAGGTGCGGGCGATCCCGAGGGCCGCGACGGCGTGCGGGGCGAGGCCGGTGAGCTCGGCGGCGCCGAACCGGACGCTTCCGCCGGTGGCCCGGTAGACCCCGGACAGGACGTTGAAGCAGGTGGACTTGCCCGCTCCGTTGGGTCCGATGACGGCGTGGACGCTGCCGGGCTCCACCGTGAAGGAGACGGAGTCGAGCGCGGTCAGGCCGGAGAAGCGGACGGTGACGTCGGTGACGGTGAGCGGCGGTGGGGAGGCGTGGGCGTTCACGCGGACCACCTGCGCAGTTCCCGCGGTGCCCCGGTGGTGGCCGGGTCGGGCGCGGCCTCGTCGGTGATGCCGAGGTAGCGGCGCCGTACCTCGTCCGAGGCGGCCAGCTCGGCGGCCGGGCCGTCGAGGGTGACCTCGCCGACCTCCAGGACGTAGGCGTGCGAGGAGAGTCGCAGTGCCAGGGCGGCGTTCTGCTCGACGAGGAGGACCGAGGCGCCCGAGGCGTTGATCTCGGTGATGGTCTCGGCGATGGTGGCGGCCATCTTGGGTGCGAGCCCGAGGGTGGGTTCGTCGAGCAGCAGCAGGCGCGGGCGGGCCATCAGGGCCCGGCCCAGGGCGAGCATCTGCTGTTCGCCGCCGGACAGCAGTCCGGCCCGCTGCCGCGCCCGCTGGGCCAGTACGGGGAACAGCTCGTGCACCCGAGCCAGGGAACGGGCCGTATCGGCGCGGGATCCCGCGCGGCCGCCCAGGGCTCCGGCACGGAGGTTGTCCGCGACGGTCATCCGGGTGAACACCTTTCTCCCCTCGGGTACTTGCACCACTCCCGCGGCGACGACCCGGTCCGGGGTGAGCCCGTCCAGCGGCCTCCCGTCGAAGGAGATGCTCCCGCCCGTGACGGCCCCCCGGTGGAACCCGAGCGTCCGGGACACCGCGCGCAGCAGCGTCGACTTCCCCGCGCCGTTCCCGCCGAGTACGACGACCACCGCGCCGGCGGGCACGTCGAGCGATACGGAGCGCAGTGCCCGGACCGGCCCGTAGCCGATGGACAGTGCACGCACTTGTAGCGAACCCACGTCCTCTCCTTCCTCTGGGTGGCCTTGTGCTGGCGCACACATCAGCACCGGGCCGGGGCGGGCGTCCACCGGCGGATGCGGAATCGCTGCCGATGACCAGCCGGGGCAGGGGCGCGTTGTGCAGACGCACAGACCTGTCGTGCGGGCCCCTTACGGCTGCGGAGGCGGGGTGACATCCTCAGCGGCCATGGGTGGACGCAGAACGCGCACGGAACAGGAGTGGTCGGTCCTGGTGTCGGCGGCGGAGGTACTGATCGCCGACATCCCCGGGCTCACCGACCAGCTCATCAGGGACCTGGCGAAGCACTCGCCGCTGTTCGACCTGGCCGTTCCGCGGGACGAACACTGGCAACAGGTCAGCGAGGCCATGCACTACGGGATCGAGGCCTTCGCCGCATCCCGGTCCGTCCCGCGCAAGGACCTCGCGTACGCGGAGGAACTGGGCCGCCGGCGGGCCGAGCAGGGGCTGCCTCTGGACCTGTTGCTCTACGCGTACCGCAGGGCGGGCCGGCTCACCTGGGACGCGCTGCTGGACATCGTCACCGAGAAGGAGCCGGAGGCGCTGCCCGTGCTGGCCCGCGCCGCCGGGGCCATGTGGGCGGGGATCGAGCAGCAGGCGACCGCGACCGCGGAGGCGTACCGCACCGCGGAGGTGGAGATGCGCCGGCGCAGCGACGAGCGGGCACAGGCACTGCTGGACGCCCTGCTGGAGGGGGACACCGCACCGGCCCTGGCCGCCCAGGTGGCGCTCGCCCTGGACCTGCCGGAGCAGGGGCGGTACGCGGTGGTGGTGCTGCCGGCCGACCGCGGCGACTCGGTCCACCGGGTGGTGGCGGCGGGCGGGATGCGGCTGTTCTGGCGGATGCGCACGGAACGGGAGCTGGCCGTGGTGGCGCTGGGCGACTCCTCGCCGGCCGATCTGGCGGCGGAGCTCGCGGATCGCTGCCCGGGGCCCGGCGGGATCAGCCCGGTGGTGGACGGCCTGGCCGAACTGGGCCGGGCCCGGCGGCTGGCCGAGACGGCGCTGCGGACCTGCGGCCAGGACGAACGCGTGCTGGTACGGCTGACCGACCGGCTGCCCACGGCCCTGGTGGTGCGCCAGCCCGAGCTGTCGGCCGAGCTGGTGCAGGCGGTGCTCGGCCCGCTGCTGGACCTGGACCCGGCGGACCGGGCGATGCTCCTGGAGACCCTCGACGCCTGGCTGGCGGCGGAGGGTTCCGCGGGCCGCGCGGCGAGCCGCCTGTACTGCCACCGCAACACGGTCTTCAACCGGCTGCGCCGGCTGGAACACCTGACGTCGAAGTCCCTCTCCCGCCCCCGGGACCTGATCGCGCTGACCCTGGCGCGGGACGCGTACCGGCTGTCGGGAGGCTGAGCGGGCCCGGCGGCGTGACCGGTGCGTCGGGCGCGGCGTCGGGCGCGGCGTCGGGCGCGGCGTCGGGCGCGGCGTCGGGCGGCGGACGGTGCGCCCGGCCGGTGTGAGCGGTGCACCAGTCGACGAGACCAGTACGTCCTGCGGCGCCCCGGTACGTCCACCGAGGAGACCGGTGATTGCGTCGGCGAGACCGGTGATTCCACCGATGTGCGGTCGCGGAGTGCGCCGTGACAGTGGTCCGGCCAGCGACAGCGGCGGGAACCACCGTCAGGCGGCACGGACTCGGCACGCAGCCGGGTACGGGCCACCGCCGGAACGGCTCCGCCACGACCGAGAGGACGACTCCGTCGTGCAGCAGCACCACTTCGAGAACGCCCACCAGGCCCACTCCGACCACGGCGCCACCGGTACGAGGGGGCGGTCCGTCGACCCCGTCGGCAGCGGGACGCGGCTCCGTCCACTCGTGTCCGCACTGGCGGCGCTCGTGACGATCGGCGCGATCGCCACGTTCACGGCGCCCGGGGCACAGGCCGCGGCCAACCCGTACGAGCGGGGCCCCGCGCCGACCAACGCGAGCATCGAGGCCCTCCGCGGCTCCTACGCGGTGTCGCAGACCAACGTCTCCTCCCTGGGGGTCACCGGCTTCGGCGGCGGCACCATCTACTACCCCACGTCCACCGCGGACGGGACCTTCGGCGCCGTGGTGATCTCACCCGGCTTCACCGCGACCCAGTCGTCCATCGCCTGGCTCGGTCCACGCCTGGCATCCCAGGGGTTCGTCGTCCTGACCATCGACACGCTCACGACCCTCGACCAGCCCGACAGCAGGGGGCGCCAACTGCTCTCCGCCCTGGACTACCTGACGGGGCGCAGCACCGTCCGCAGCAGGATCGACGGCAGCAGGCTCGGGGTGATGGGCCACTCCATGGGCGGCGGCGGCACACTGGAGGCCGCCAAGAGCAGGCCTTCGCTGCAGGCGGCGATCGCGCTCACCGGCTGGAACACCGACAAGTCCTGGCCGGAGATCAAGACACCGACCCTGATCGTCGGGGCCGACGGCGACACGATCGCACCGGTCGCCACGCATTCGGAGCCCTTCTACACGAGCCTGCCCAGCTCCCTCGACAAGGCGTACCTGGAGCTGAACAACGCCACGCACTTCACCCCGAACACCTCGGACACCACCATCGCCAAGTACAGCGTGTCGTGGCTGAAGCGGTTCATCGACAACGACACCCGCTACGAGCAGTTCCTCTGCCCGCTGCCGAGCCCCAGCTCGACCATCGAGGAGTACCGGGGCAACTGCCCCCACACTTCCTGAACCGCACCCGGCAGGCGGGAGGCCGTTCCGCTTCGGCCCCCCACCTGCTGCGTCCGGTCTTCCCCCCTTGTTTACACAGCAGTAACCTCACCGGCGTGACCGGACAAACGACTGCGGCACGTCCTTGCCGGATCTACGGCCGGACCACCGAACTGGCGGCCGTGGCCGCTCTGTCGGATCGGCTCCGGTCCCGACACGGCGGGGCGCTGCTGCTCGTGGCGGAGCAGGGACTGGGCCGGAGCGCTCTTCTCGCCTGGGCCGGTGACTCGTTCACGCTCGGGCCGGTCCTGCGCCCCCGGCCCCTCCCCGGTGAGCCGCGTCCCTACGACGGCGTGCACGCACTGCTGTGCGCGGCGGCCGAGCGAAGGGGCGCGGCCCCGCCGCGGGCCGCGTGCGGATCGGTCCGGCCGGCCGGACTGCCCGCACTGCTGAGGCAGTACGTCCCCGAGGAAGAGCCGCTGCTCGTCTGCGTGGACGACGTACACCTGTGGGACGGGCCCTCGCGGGCCGCCCTCGGCGCGGCCGCACGGCGTCCCGACCCCGCGCGCCCGATCGGGCTCCTGCTCTCGGTGGCGGAGCACCGGGCGGACGATCCCGAATTCGCGGGGCTGCCCGTGGTCCGCTTCGGCCCGCTCGGCGACGGCGCGGCAACCGCCCTGCTCCGTGACCTCACCGGTGAGGGCCTGGACCCCTCCGTACGCTCGGAGTTGCTGTCCGAGGCCGAAGGCAACCCGGCCGTCCTGACGGCCCTCGCCCAGCGGCTGACGCCCGATCAGCTCGGCGGGCACCGGCCGCTGCCCCGCCCGCTCGTGGACGGCGGCGCCCTGTGGGCCACCTTCGGCAGCCGCCTCGCCCCGCTGCCGTCCTCCACGCGACAGGTCCTGCTCCTGGCGGCCGCCGCACACGAACCCGACCCCGACGCGGCGGGCGCGGACGCCTTCCTGGTCCTGCGTGCCGCCCGCGCGGCCGGACTGGGCCCGGCCGCACTGGACCCGGCCGAGGCGGCGAGGCTGGTGCACCACGACGGCGACCGCATCACCTTCGCGGGCTCCCTGCTCCGGCGGGCCGTGTACACCGGCGCACCGTCGTCACGGCGCCGGGCCGCCCACGCCCTGCTCGCCTCGGTCATCGACGCCGACCGGCACCGCCTTCGCCACCTGCTCCACCTCGCACTGGCCGCGCAGGGCCCCGACGGCCCGCTCGCGGCCGAGCTCGTCGCGGCGGCCGGTCCCGGTACTCCGACGTCCGGCATGGAACGCTCGACCGCGCTGTCCAGGGCCGCCGAGCTCACCGCCCATGCGGACTCCCGTACCGCCCGACTGGCCGCCGCGGCGGAGTACGCCCGCCTGGCAGGACATCCCCACAGGGCGCGCAGGCTGCTGGCGGCCACCGGGGAGGGCGCGTCCGATACGGTGCACGGCCGCACGGAACTGGTCCGGGGCAGCCTCGCGCTGCGGGACGGGCCGGTCGGCGACGCCTACCAGGCACTGTTGATGGCCGCGGAGCGGCTCGACCCGTCCGACGCGGAGGGGGCCCTGGAAGCCCGGATGGAGGCGATGGACGCGGCGTGGGCCTCGGGCGACGCCGAGGCCTGCATCGCCGCCCTCGCCGAGGCCCCGCTCCCGGCCGCGCCGTCGGACCCCGCCGCTGCCTGCGCACCGCCTCGGGCCGCCCCGTACGCACCGGTCCGGCACGTGCCGTCAGTACGGCCGGTCCCGCAGGCCTGGTCCGCATCGTCCCCACAGGATCCGAGGCGCGACTTCCGGACGGGCCTGCGCACAGCGCTCGACGGAGACCTCGCCGAGGCCGCGCCGCCGCTGCGCCGGGTGCTCGACCGGGCGCGCCACGACGACGACCCCGCCGGGCTGCTGCGGGCCGGTGTCGCCGCGCTGGTGCTCGGCGACATCGAGGCGGCGCGCCGGGCCAACGCGCGGGCCCTGGCCGAAGCCCGGTCGCGGGGGCTGACCGCCCTCACCCCCCGGATCCTCGAACATCTCGCCTACGCCGAGCTGCGGGCCGGTCAGCACGCCCGGGCCAGGGCCCACGCGCAGGAAGGTCTCCGCGCCGCCCACCGGGCCGGCCAGCGCAACGTGGCCGCCGGTCAGCACGCCATCCTGGCCCTGGTCGCCTCGGTCGAGGACGACGCGGCAGCGGTCGCCGCGCACGCCGGCGCCGCCGTGGAGATCGCACGCCCGCACGGGCTCCTCCAAGCCGTCACCCTGGCCGAGTGGGCCTCTGCGCGCGCCGACCTGTGCCGCGGCCGGCCCTTCGAGGCCGCCGCCCGACTCGGCCCGCTGACCAGGCCGGGGCCAGGGCGCGGCCACTTCGCCGTCCGCATGCTCGCCCTGCCGTGCTTCGTGGAAGCGGCCGTGCAGTCAGGGGCTTCGGCGGAAGCGGAGGCGGCCGTCGAGGAGTTCGCCCTCTGGGCCGACCAGGGCACCGACCCGCAGGCACCGGCGCAGTTGGCCCGGTGCCGCGCCCTGATCGCCCCGGCGGACGACACCGCCGACGCGCTCTACTCCCTGGCACTGACCCGGCACGACACGGTGCACGGTGACTTCGAGCGGGCTCGTACCCAGCTGCTGTACGGGAAGTGGCTGCGCCGTCGGCGCCGTCCGGCCGAGGCGAAGAACCGGCTGCGGGACGCGCTGGTCACTTTCGAGCGCTGCGGGGCCCCGGCCTGGGCCCAGCAGACCCGTGCCGAACTGCGAGCCACCGGTGACGCGCCCGCCCCCGTGCCGGCGGGTGGGCTGGCCCTGCTGACCCCGCAGCAGTTGCGGATCGCACGCTGTGTGGCCGAGGGCGCCACCAACCGGGAGGTGGCACTGAGCCTCTCCGTCAGCCCGCGCACCGTCGACCACCACCTGCGCAACGTCTTCGCCGTGCTCGGAGTGCGCTCCCGGACGGAACTCTCACGTCTGGTGGACCGGGCCGAAAGGGGCGGCGGGCAGTCGTGAAAGCTCACGTACCCGGGCCGGCTGCGGTCGGCGGGCGGGAGCGGTGAGCCCGGGGGCTCGTACGCATGCGGAAGCGCTCGGCCGGAGAGTCCGGCCGCGCGCTTCCGTGTTCCGCTGTCCGCTGGTGGCTCAGTACCAGTGGTGGTTCTGCCAGAAGGTCCAGGCGCCCTCGGGGCTGCCGTAGCGGTCGTTCATGTAGTCCAGGCCCCACTTGATCTGGGTGGCCGGGTTGGTCTTCCAGTCCGAGCCCGCCGAGGCCATCTTCGAGGCCGGCAGGGCCTGGACCAGGCCGTAGGCGCCCGAGGAGGAGTTGGTGGCGGTGTGGTCCCAGCCGCTCTCCTTGGAGACGATGTTGTTGAACGCCGCGAACTGGGCCGGGTCCTTGATCATCTGCTGGGCGATCGCCTTGGCGCTCATCGGGGCGGCCTGCGCGGGAACCGCGGCCAGCATGGTGCCGGCGACGCCCAGGGCGAGGACGGAACCCGCGAGGGTCTTCTTGGAAGCGGCGATGCGGCGGATGACTGCGTTGGACACGGACGGACCTTTCGACGGGGACACGGGCGGTCGCGG